>JBGCFB010000405.1:0-21075 GCA_045106685.1 Bacteroidia bacterium
AGTTATCAGGGCCTGCACCAGTATTATTCGTAAGGTTATCTACACCTGCTACCTGTATCAAAGGCTTTCGTGCCAATGGGCCATCCGGCAGGAAGTTCAGCTTTCCTGCACTTGTTCCAGAGTTATAAAAAATCTCAAGGAAAAAGCCTGCGGACTGAAGACCATAACCGATGTTATAGATATTCTTCATCATCAGGTCCCAGGCAGGATATTGCTCGACACTTCCTGAAGCCGCTTGATACGTAGGCTTAACAGAGGCCGGCTTAAGCATTTTCAAAAAGAGTGCGTTCGTTCCTTCAGGGTTTGTTGGAATATCCTGGCTAAATTCTCCAACTTTAAAGACCTCTCCGTTCAAGGTGTATTCAAATGCTACAAATAACACTTGATTAGCGATCATTTTTTGATTCAATGACACATATCCCAAAGCTGGATCAAAGCGGTATTCGTTTGGCTGCAGCTTTCGCATATTGGTAACGACTTCAAAGTCGATTCCATTCTGATAGCCCAGGTTTTTCAATGTCCGCGGAGCAGAGCGGTACTCTCTGATTGAAGGATCATTTGAAAGTTGGCCATAAAGGCTATTGGCATCATTATCGGGAAGGCGTGTAGTTTGATTGGGCGTTATTAATAGATCGTTTAATACGACTCCATTGCCACCTCTCGGTGCAGCAAGCTCATTTTCACCCAAATCCACAAAACCAATCGCATTACGGTTGTTCTGTGTAGTAGCACTTCGCACATTATTGATCCAGACTTCTACACGGTTAATCCTCACTGTAGAATTAATAACCGGCAGGTTTTCAAGCGCATCATCGTATCGTGATCGGAAGTAGTGCCCGAGGAAGTAGTGACGATACTCATCATACTCGGCTATCTCTTTTGTGAAAGGAGTTTCTACTCCACCGCTACTTCCAGAACCGCCACCAAAAGTAACGCTCTCAACCTGTCCTTGCTCTATTGAACCAATCGTTGTGATATCAACAGGTCCCAGCTTCCATCGTAGTTTTAGACCAAACAGATTTTGACGGCCCTGGATAAGCGTGTTACCCAATGGCATAGATACATTACCCGCTTCGATGCCCTGAAGAATAGCGTCTTCTTTTCCATCATATTTCAAACGGACCAGGTTTTCAAAATCGAAAGTAGCCTTATTATCGAAGTTAAAATTCAGGTCCATCAAATTACCGATCTGCCCGGTTGTTCCTAATTGGATCTGCTGATCGAAATTAATAAGGCCTTGCTTTTGAGCACGTTGTGGTAGTGCGGGGTTTGCACTATTATTCACATCATAGGATAGGCTGATGTTAGCGAAACCAGTCGGACGAATCTCGATGGCTCCACCTCCAAATATGTCTTGCAAATCGGGTACATCATCCAGTAGCCGGATAACGAACTCTTTTTGCTCCTTTTCTTTATTCTCAAAGCCTTTTTCACGGTAATAGGCATTCAGGCCTTGTTTCCGTTTGAGTTCCAAATAATCTTCGAATGAAATAAAAGAAGGCCTTCTCAGCCATACATTTCCTATTTTTTCGTAGATGTAATATCCTGATCCGTCTTCAGTAAGTTCAAACTTCAGTTCTTGATTTGCGGGATCAAGTTTCCAAAGAGGTGATACATGCTGAGCGCGGGTCGGATCAATGACTCGGTCATTGGGATTTGGGTTTCTGGGAGTATCCACCAAGGCTTCCTCTACTCCAGGCATCAAAGTGACTTCTGTCACCTGTGCGTTCCCCTGATTCTGATTTTCTGGCTGTACCTCTTCCAGGTTACCTCCGAAGAAGAAGGTTAACATGGCAGATACGAGCACACCTATACTATGCTTCGACAAAACTGTGTTCGCTTTTTCGTGAACAAAAAATAAAATTCAAGTATAGTTCACGCCATATAGAGGGGATTCTGGTTTTTTAAACGACGAATGATAACGATTCAATAAGGTAGAAAGCTGCTTAAAGCTCAAAACAATTTGAGCTTTCTTATTCTTTGATATGATTATGCTTGCGCTAACTTCATACTAACGACACAAATGTAGCACATGTGATGCATCTGGTAAAGGATAAAATTTTTCCACCTTAAAATTAGTTGCGTAATGCAATACGAATAAGGTCAGCAGATGAACTTATTGCAGTATTTCCCTTCAAAATTCGATCCACTCTTTTTTCGGCTTCTGATTTAGCAAAACCAAGACTAAGAAGACCAGCAACAGCATCTTCTCTGAGTTTCCCTTTACTTGTTCCTCCTGTAGATGAAGTTCCTGAAACTCCTCCCATTTTATCTTTTAATTCCAGAATAATTCTGGCTGCAGTTTTTGCACCAATCCCCTTAACTTTTTTAAGACTTGCGACATCCTCCGAAGATATAGCAGTTGCAAGTTCGTTGGCATCCATACTGGACAGAATCGTAAGAGCTGTACTGGCACCGACGCCGGAGATACTTAACAAGAGCTCAAATACGCGTTGCTCCTGGCCTTCAGCAAATCCATAAAGCTGCTCTGCATCTTCACGGATATGATGATAGGTTTTTAAGCGCACATCCTTCTTGCCCTTAATTTTCTCGTATGTATTTAGGCTGATAAAAACACGGTAGCCAACCCCTCCGCAGTTTATGACGGTATAGGTTGGCTCCAATTCGATTATAGGCCCTTCAAGAAATACTATCACAGCAATAAGGTCTTGGGAGAAATGAAAAAATAAACAAATCCAACACAATGCTATTTTGAGAAATCAATGAATAAACCCTAAAGGTAGCGCGCTACCTAAGGATTTTATAACGCTGAGTCAGCAGAAAATAGCACGCTCTGAGGCTGGTTATTTTTGATTCTTCGCCTAGTTCCAGCGGCTTCTCAAATTATAGGTTAGACCTATCATCACACCAGCTGAAATCGTATTTGTAATGGCACGTCCATCAGGGTAAAGGAAACGATCTGTTGTTTGCCCACCTTCTGTAATACGGAATGAAGCACCCTTGTTTTCTACATCAGTAATGCCGTATTCCCCTCTCACATGGATATTCATTTGAATATCTTCATCCAAATTAATATCAAGCCCAAAGTCAAGAATACCACTGTATACAATTGGCTCAAATTGCTCAAAAGCATCTGGGTAGCTTGTGATGTTCGATCCTATGGAAGGAGAAAAGTTGGAATCATTGTCATACATTCTTGCCTTTGTCAGAAAGGACGCCTGCCCTCCAACTAAAACACTAAATGCAAAGCGGCTTGGTTCAAAGCTATCCCCAGTTTGGAATCCAAACATGAGTGGCACTTTAAAATACTCTAAGCGAGTAGTATAATGTGTGCAGAGATATTCATCTCCGCGATAGCTACAGACAGAATTTCCACCTAGCCCATTGGTTATACTGTTCAATGACAGGCGATTTCCTTGCTGGCTATAGAGCGTATTAAGTCTCACTATAAAATTGCCAGCGTTATAGCCCAGCATCAGCCCACCTGTCATTCCAGGAACCAAGCCTCGCTTGGAGGCTGGAGGATTGAGGTTAGCTTCATCATCCGAGTTATAGAAGGTGCTTAGACCAGGAAGGGCTACCAAGCCTGTTTTCCAGCCAGTTTGTGCCTGAGCCATGTTGGTAAAGGCAAACAGGCCAGCAAGGCCAAGAAAAATGAGTATGCGTAGTTTCATCATATGGAATTTGAAAACGAAAGCTAAAATTAAAATCCATAGCTTACAAAACAAAACCCGACAATCGTAGAACGATGTCGGGTTTTCTTCAAAAAATAAGGAGAAATTAATAACTCCAGAGGTAATGCTCGAATTCTACGAGCTGCTGGCGGCGTTGCTCAGCTTCCTCAAGTTCGGTTACACCTTCACCAGAAACATTAATAATGAAGGAGTGAAACAGTCTCATTTCAAATACTTCGCGCATAGTGCGATACTCAGCATCATTAAAACGATTTTTCCACTGAGACAATTCTAGGATTCGCTTCACTTCAGGATCTGTGTACTTAAATGTACATAGATTCTTTTCAGGAAGCGTTTCACCTGGATCAGTCCAGATAATTTCAATATACTGAACGTCATACACCATATCCGAGCGCATTTTATCAAAAATACGGTCTTCAACAAACTGAATAACATTTTCGAATGGAGCAGGATCAAAATCGCCGGCAAAGCCAGAACCACCTGCTTCGAGGTCGTCAGTTGACTCACCAAACTCATCACCTCCTTCATCAAAACCCCATTCGTCATCGCCGAAATCATCGCCGAAATCGTCATCGCCTCCGAAATCTTCGAAATCGTCCCCGCCTTCGTCAAAGCCTTCATCAAAGCCTCCATCACCTTCGATGTCGCCATCGAACTTTTGGATACGTGCAAGCACGTCATCATAGCTCAGAGCTACACTTAGACTATCAGGGTGCCACGCAACAAAACGTCCAGACTTTAAACCATTAAACAGGGCCATTACCAAACCTTCGCGTCCGATATCTTTCGGGAACGTTTCTTGGTTCTCATCATTGTAATAGATGCTTTCCCGCTTGGTAAGTGGGAGATTAATCTTTTCGTTCAAATCAATGCGATTAACCACTTTTCTTCTCCAGAAGTGATCATCGTCCCTTGGCCTTAGTTGAGCCATCAAACTGGTAGCGCCAACTAATAACGCGAGGCAGAAAATTACAATACGTTTTTGCATAGCTGAAATCAAGAGTTATTCAATCTTAGTAAAAAAAGGCCGAGCCGAAACTCGGCCTTTGTTATTTATCTCACAACAAGCGACAGAGTACGCTCTACTTCAGTAAAGCGATTGTCTGATACACGTTTGTTCTGGTAGTTCTGGCGATATACGCCTTCAATACGTACATAGACCTTGGTTCCTGGATTAGCCTGACGAACACGTGTCGGCATGCTAATCTTGATACCTCCCTGGTCTGCACGACCTCCTCCAACAGTACCTACTGTCTTTGGCGGTCCGAGCGAAAGCTGAGCCAAAATTTTGACTCCACTTACTCCGTATTTGGCATCTGCAGGCAATGCTGCTTTAAACTCAGGGTCAGATGAAATCTGGAGCTTAATACGACTTGCCTTCGGTACTGGTGAAGCACCATTGTACTTCTTACCGTTGACCAACATCTGCACATTCGGCTTAGGTGGCTCAATAACTTTGTAGTCTACGTCGCCAATGTAAGTATTCTCACCATTGGTGAGGGTATTAACCTTCACCTTGGCACGCTTACCTGTAGGAACGATTGAAAAGCGAACTTTACTTTTTTCACTTTTACTCACAGATCCTCCACCTTCAACAGAAACCTTTGGGTTATAAAGGTCACCTAAAGCAGGTACATCAATGTTAATGACGTTACGGCAGTTACGGTACAGGTTCTGTACTGAAGCTGAAGTAACCACAATTTCTGGCTTACGCACGATAAACTCACCTTTAACAGGAAGGTCTTCGAAACCGCCAGTTGCCTTAGGTACACGGATGGTAGCTGAATATGACTGCTTTCCTTCGTTTTTCCCTTTAGGGATCACACGAGCGCTAGCGTTCATAGTCAATGTTGCAGAGTTACCTCCTGCATCAGCCTTAACACCTGCTCCTGAGAACTGTGGTGTAATCTGACTAGAAGACATCGCTACATACAAGTGTGTCTTAAACTGTAGACCCGCTGGAACGATAATGGCCTCTGGGGCGTCAATCGGAACAACTTTGTCCACTTTAAAGGTAGCAACACCAAGTCGCTCGTTTAGAAGGTTCAATAGATCCTTTTCACGATCAAAGACTTTGGCCTTCAATGCCTCTAGGAATGCAATGTTTGCCCCTACAGGACCTTTGAAGTTGTATACTTCCCATGTCTGGTTATACTCAGGATTCGGATTCCCTTCAGGTCCAAGTTCAGCATGATCATCTAGTAAAAAATCATCAAGCTTAAGCTTTTTCCCTTCAGCACCTTCACCACGAAGCTGCGAATTGTACATATCAACAACCCACTTGGAATAGGCATCCATGTCATCACGAAGTTTAAATGCTTCGCCACCCCCACGAGGGCCAAAGCCTTCGACAAGGTTTTGATCTTGAGCATCCCCTTCTCCCATCCAGTACTTTTTGTTATCCTCAAGTTGATCTTTCTTCTTGAGTTTTCCTGTAACTGAGTCGAGGTCACCTAGTCTTTCTATTTCCTTGATGTGAACGTTGATTTTTTCAATCATGTCCAGCGCATTCTTACGAATCAAGGGAATAGTATCAGTCATCAAGCCCTTATTATCGAGCTTTTTTTCATTGTCAATCTCGTCCTGAATCTCAGCCTTCATACTTTCAGCGAATCCGTCATTGGTGCTGTTAGCAGCAGCCGCAGAGTTTTTCAGCTCTATTCTAAGTACGTCAAATGCATCTAGGACTTCTGTTGTAATATTCATAGCCAGCAGGGCGAGCAACACGAGATACATCATGTTGATCATTTTTTGCCTTGGGCTAACTTTTCCACCTCCTGCCATAGTATTCGTTCTTTTTTAAATGTGAATAAAATTAAACGAATTACTTGGCGCCTCCGCTCATTGCATTAAGCATTGAGCCATAGACCTTGTTAAGTCTTGTGAGGTTCGTATTAAGCGCAGCCATACCATTCTTGTATGCTTCGGCATCTTTGCTGGCTTCTGACATGTTGTTCATAGCCTCAGTCATAGAACCATAGAACTGGTTAAGCGACTTAAGGTGTGACTTGGCATCTTGAAGCTCCAATTCATAAATAGAATTCAATGACTGGAGGTTCGTTGTTACCAACTGAACTTGCTCGTGATACTTTTTAGCATCAGTTGCAGCATTTGCGAATGCGCCCATGCTATTAGCAGCAACAGAATAGCTTTGGTTGAGGCTATCGATCTTAGTTGTAGCTTCTTTGATTTTGCTTGCATAGCTATTGGTAGCGTCCGCAGCATCAGCTACTCCTGAGAGTTTGCTCACGTTTGTATTCAAGCCTGAGAGTGTTGTCGAAAGTTCTCCAAACACGCTTCCGTCAAGTTGCTTCATAGAGTCTTGCCACGATAGGTCAAGTGCTTCACCTGTCTCACCAATGACGGCATCGTCATCAGCTAGTGCTGGATATACACGCTCCCAATCATAATCTTCCTCTGGGAAGTCAAATGCTGAGATAAAGAATACGACCGCTTCAACACCCATACCAATAATAAGCATGATAGAAGCTCCAGGGTAGTGCTCAAGTTTGAAGAGCGCACCTAGGATAACGATGGAAGCACCTACACCATAAATAATATTCATGGTATTCTTCCAGGCTTTTGATTTCTTTTTTCTTGCCATGTTAAATTTCTCCTTAAAAGTTTTAGCCTTAGGGTGGGATGAAGGGGTTTAAATTGTGGCCAAAGAGTTGTCATCCCGAGTCAAAACCCGGCCACTTAAAAACATCAATCAGAAAAAAAATAAAAAAAAGATAACGTCGGAATTTTTCGATTCGTCAACACATTACTTGCCTGATGCACCTGAACGACCAATAACAGTCATTACACAGCGAACACCAATAAATGCTTTTGTGGTATCAGCGTATTCGTATGTACGAGTTCCGCATGAGAGGAAATAACCAATGTCTTTCCAAGAACCACCACGAATTACTTTTTTGATTCCTGGCTTACGGCCACTACTTGGAACGCGGTCAGCGTCAAGAATAGCGCGGTCTTTATAGACAGGGTTCAAATCATGGTTATATGTAAAAGCTGATGCTGTAAAATCATCTTCACACCACTCTGCAACATTCCCAGGCATGTTAAACAAACCGTAATCATTTGGGAAGTAAGAGTCTACAGGAGCAGTGTACTCAAAGTTGTCTGCTATGTAGTCACCACGGCCAGGCTTAAAGTTAGCAAGGAAACATCCTTTACTGTTTCTAAGATAAGGGCCTTGCCATGGGTAGAGCTTGTGCTCATATCCACCACGTGCTGCGTATTCCCACTCTGCTTCAGTTGGAAGGCGGAATCGTGGCATGGCCGACAATTCTTTTTCACCTCGGTACTGGTTAAGAAGGTCTGTACGCCATCTACAGAACTCTTCAGCGGCATACCAATTAACACCAACAACTGGATAGTCGTCGAAGGCTGGGTGCCAGAAGTAGTTCTCAAGAAGCGGCTCATTGTAAGAATAAGCGAAATCTCGTACCCAAACTGCTGTGTCTGGAATAACAACGTCCATCAATGATGGATCAATCGTATCGAGTAGTGCCTCATAAGCTACTTTTGAGCTACGCTCATTGTCGGTTGGGCCATAAAGAAACTGGCGCCATTCGTTGTTTGTAACTTCCATATCGTCCATATAGAATGAACTCATGGTTACTTGCTTCTGATGAGCAATTTGAGAGTAAGGGACGTCCTGATCGTTTTGTCCCATGTGATAGCTACCTGCTGGTATCTGCACCATGTTCATGGGTTGATACGCATCCCAGATAGGGCGGTCAAGGACGCTGGTAAGTTCACCGTGAGCGCCGGTGCCACCACCGCCAAAAAAGCCACATCCGGAAGCTGTTAGGGCTATGCCAATAAGGACAAGGAGTACTTTGTTCATGTCTGCGCGATTGCTTAAGTGTAAATCTCCGTTTTTCTGTATTTGAGAAAAGGTTCGTAATAGCTGTCAAATCAACAAACCCTTTCGTGCAAATTTAAACTATCTGCTAGTATTTACGCTAGAGCGAAAAGATTAT
Source organism: Bacteroidia bacterium (assembly GCA_045106685.1). Classification (GTDB taxonomy): domain Bacteria; phylum Bacteroidota; class Bacteroidia; order J057; family J057; genus JAUIGE01. Next base: position 8,648 of record JBGCFB010000405.1, read on the forward strand.
TGAAAGAGAATGGTCGATTTTTTTGACAAAAAAAGCATTATCTCACGGATTTCTTCATTCCAGCGGCATTAAAAGTTTATTTTTTTTAAAAAAAAATAAAAAAAGTTTCAAAAATCGACCCAAACTGGGGCTAATTTTTCTTGATTACGTCTCCTGGCTTCACAACATTTCCTGATTTTCGCCCTCCTCCGATCTTATAAGAGATCACGATTTCATGAGAAGAAGCTCCACCATTTATATTCAAACCTGTAAGATTATAATCAAAACTATATCCAAAGAACCAACGATTTGCATCGTCAACTTCAAATCCAAGTATGCCTCCGACCGATTCGCTGTTCCCTCCTGCAAAAGCCAGGCCGCGATAATTAAATCCGGCATGCAAAGCACTATATTTTGCTTTCAAACTAACATCTGTCTGGAGAACAGCCCCTTGCGTCCGAACCATTACCGAAGGTTGAACATAATTATATGTTAATGACGTCCAGTTTCCAATCGGTATTCGGTATGAGGCTTGTAAATAAAAAGAACGAGGCACATTGGAAACATTGCCATTTATAGAACTCAAAACTAAGTCTGAGATGGAAGGCTCAGTAAGGTCATGCCCTGAGACTCCTACAAAAAGTTGCTCAAAGCCGTCGGTCAACTTTCGATAGGTAATCCCTAACGAAAGGTTAGGAGCTGTAACGGAACCACTTAACAAGGTTCCTATATCAGGTAGAATTGGATCAGGGTCTACCGAGAGAACTGTCATATTAATTGCCCTTTGAGAAATTCCTACAGAGAGTCCAAGACTCAAGCTGCTTTCTCCTGGCAATGAAATAGGGTTACTAGCATAAGAAACATTGATTGACGTGCTAGACAGTGGCCCGACACCATCACGCATGACATAAGCTCCTATACCCCCAAAATCAAACCCCCGGTGTGCCGATAAACTTGCGAGCTGAGGACTACCATCAATTCCAGCCCACTGAAGACGCCCTAAGAGCATCATGCTCCACGCTGACGAGGTACCTTTGTCGTCTTGTCCAGCAGTCGCAGGATTGTATACAAATCGATTCTGATCGTACATCGTGTTTTGTATAAATGTCTGCCCAAAAGCAGAAGCACTACAAGCAATAAGTACCAGAAATGTGATCCAGAATTTATTCATGAAACGGGCGGTGAATTGTATCCATGTCAATATGACCAAAAGTTTTAATACTACCAAAAGGTCATCGTTTACAAAGATTCATGCTGGTCATTTCTGATTAAACAAGATTCTTATTGCTTGTATTTGGGGTTGTTACACAGACATAATGTCTAAGCCAGAAAAGGTTACAGAAATATTAAGAATTTCTTTCTTCATAGTCTCGCAAGTGCTGCCCAATGGCCATAGCCATCGAAGGCATACTAGGCCTTGGAGCTTCTACATCTATTCGAAGATCGTGACTTCTAGCCTCTCCAGCTGTAGTCGGACCAAACACCGCAATCCTAGTATCCCCCTGGACGAAATCAGGGAAATTGTGATACAATGACTTAATCCCTGAAGGCGAAAAGAAGCAGAGCATATCATATTTGACATCAGCCAAATCTGATAAATCAGCGTGCACCGTCTGATAGATCGGAGCCTCGGTGATGTCCATGCCTTTTTCTGCCATCATAGAAGGCAGTTCACGACGATGAACATTGCTGCATGGAAACAGGAATTTCTCTTTTTTATGCTTCAAAAGATAAGGCAATAAGTCAGTAGCCTTACGCTCACCGACATACAACTTGCGCTTTCGGATCACTATATACTTGTGTAAGTACTTTGCAGTAGCGTCACTCACACAAAAGTATTTAGTCTCTGGTGGCATTTCTACTCTCATTTCCTGAGCAAGCCTGAAGAAATGATCTACAGCGACTTTGCTTGTGAAGATAATCGCAGAGAAGTCGAGCGGATGTACTCCAAGCTTACGGAATTCATTGAGTGAAATTCCTTCTACCTGGATAAATTTCCGATAGGTTACCTCTAAGTCCCATTTTTCGGCAAGCGAGAAATAGGGCGACCGAGTCACATCAGGTGGCTCAGGTTGCGAGATTAGGATCGTTTTTACTGGTTTAGCTATGTGGGTCATAAAACCGACGAAAATTATGGATTCACATAATCAAGGACTTGGCGGGCCAATTTCTCCCCCATCTTGACTGCATCCGGAGCTGAGGACTGATCCTCTACTCTAAAAATGCGACCTTGCTTATTTGCCATTCCTGAAGTCATGCTAACATTGTCTCCTACCACATTTGCAAATGCAAATGCCGGAGTATGGCAGCCTCCTTCAAGCGTATGAAGAAAAGAGCGTTCTGCTTCTACAGCGATTCCAGTAGGCAGGTGGTGCAGTATGCTTCGTAATTGCTCAATATGGGGGCTTCCCTTTCGGGCCACCACTGCAATCGCTCCTTGCCCTACGGCTGGAGTAAACGTTGCCAGATTAAGCTTTTGCTTTACATACCGCTCCAGTCCTAGTCTTTTAAGACCAGCAAAGGCCAACATGATTCCATCATATTCCCCAGATTCCAGTTTTGATATTCGTGTATCTACATTACCACGAATATCTTTAAGCTGAATTGCAGGAAGATAATGTTTAATCAGTGCTTGCCTCCGAACTGAAGATGTGCCTATCACCCAAGAACTGGTCAGGTTTTCGAAATGCACTTCTGGGCGAACCGCAACAAGTACATCGCGAGGATCTTCCCTTTTTAAAAAGGCCGCAACCTCAAATCGGTCATCAAGCTTGGAAGGAAGGTCTTTAGCACTGTGGACAGCAATATCAATCTCTTTTGCTTCAAGAGCATCATCCAGTGCTTTTGTAAAAATACCGGTAACTCCAATTGCATGTAATGGAACATTCTGGACACGATCACCTACGGTGGAAATCTCCACAATGGAAGATTCTTGCCCCGCATCGGCAAGTTGAGTCTGTACATGCAGCGCTTGCCACATTGCCAGTTTACTACCACGTGTACCCAGTCTTATCATGTATTTTGGCGCGTCACCTTCTCAAAAAAGCAGTAGAAAAGGAAAAATTGAGGCGCAAATATACAAATATTTTAACCCGCCCGTAATACCGAGACGCTTTTCGGCATTTAAATACAGGACTATCGCTCTCCAAACAAAGAATATGAGTATTAATACAATCGGAATGATGAGCATATTAACTTGAGTAATAACTAAAACAAGCATGATTACAGCCATTACCCACCAAACAGGTAATGAGGCAACACCCTCTGTCGCTAAAACTGCAAATGCAAAATCATTTCGCTTAAAGACCGCCGAAAGAATGTTGTTCGCAATAAATAGTATCCCAACCAGTCCTCCATAGAGCAATAAGGTTTTTCCAAAAAGCATAATAGGTTCCTGACCTGTACGATATAGGCGGCTCAAAATACTCCAGTCTTTCATTATATTAAACCAGCCGAGGTTGCCGGTTTCAGTTAGAAGCCATACCCACAAAGTGATGAGAGCGGCTCCCTGAGCAACCCTTATACCTGCTACTAACAGGTTAATACCCTGATTTGATAAGAGTGTATCATACCACTGATCCATTCCTCTGGAAGGAGAAGTCCAGGATGTCCACATTGCTCTAAATGCAGAAGGGCTTATAACTCTTAAAGCGGCAATAAGAAACAGTGGTATTAAACAAACCAGCATGATGCTCCAGGGAACTCTTTTTTCAGTGGTATGAACACCTACATTTTGGGCTGCTACAAAATCATTTCTTTCCCCTTGCTCATTTATTAAAAAAAACGGCTCTTGCCCAAAACTCACCACTTCATATGGAAAGCTGTTTACCCATACTAAATCCTGCTCAGGGTAAATATTTTGCACGACTGTAAAACCTGCATCTTTTGTAAAGGACACACTACTCTTATGATCCAGGATCGGGAACCATATATGCCGTATACCATTTCGCTTCGCAGCCTCTAAAGCGAGCCCTAGTTTAAAAGGATTAAATGAATATCCATCCTCTTCGCCCCACCAAGGCACAATTGCTCCAACCTTAATATTCTTGGGTATCTCTTGCTGTCCAAATCCCTGCAAATACACTTCTAATTGGCCTCGTTCCATGCAATAGACTGGCCCTAATAAACCCAGGCATCTTCGAGGGGAAAACGAGACAAGTTCGCCTTGATTCGCTTTGATGACAAGCTGATTATCCTTCTCGTGTATTAATTGAGGAGGGACAGCAATTATCCAGCGTGCAAGCGGTTGATTGTACGTTCCTAAAAAAGCCCCATTGAGGCTTATTTCTCCTTGCCATGCAAGACCTTCTACAACTACAAATATGGTATCGGCCAAGGTGCATTTCAGGTTAAACCGACGAGTATAAACCTGGGGCTCATTCCATTCGTGCAAATCAGGCAGGGTTTGAGCATTTCCATCCAAGCCCGTCCATCCTTGACTCCAATTCATAAGGTTAGCTGGTTCCGCAGCATCAAATGTAAAAGGAGCTGAAATAGAATCAGCCTGCTGTGCCCACATAGGTAGGTACAGCAGGCTGAGCAGTATCAGCAGAATGGGTCTTTTATATTGCCTATTTCGGGAACCGAACATATGGCTACAAACATACAAAAGACTATGCTAAGCTTGTATTATTTTAATACGTATTCCTTTGCCACTACAGGCGCAGCTTCCAGCATTTCTTTTGTAGCGAAGTCCTCGTACTGAGAGAATTCGCGATTAAATCGAGCTGCTAATTGAGAAGCTTTCTCGTCGTAAGCCGATTTATTTTTCCAGGTATTTTTGGGTTGAAGAATATTGCTAGGTACTCCCGGTACGCAGGTTGGTATTTTTAGGCCAAATGTATCATCCTTCATATAACTCACCGTTTCAAGGCGGCCTTGAAGAGCAGCCTTTACCATAGCACGCGTATACTGCAAGCTTATACGCTTTCCTTCGCCAAAGGCGCCACCAGTCCAACCAGTGTTAATGAGCCATACTTTTGTTTGATGTGTTTTGATTTTTTCACCCAGCATGGTTGCATAACGCGTCGGATGAAGTGGTAAAAACGGCGCACCAAAACAGGCAGAAAATGTTGCCACCGGCTCAGTAATACCTTCCTCAGTTCCAGCAACTTTCGCAGTATAACCAGATATAAAATGATACATCGCTTGCCCAGGGCTTAATCTGGAAATAGGAGGCAATACGCCAAATGCATCACAGGTCAGGAAGAAAATATTTTCGGGTATTCCTCCTGACGATGGTTCTAGTGCCCCGTCGATATAATCAATTGGGTAGGACACGCGGGTATTTTCAGTGATTTTAGTATTGTCATAATCCACTTCAGAGGTGCCCATGAAGAAGCGCGTATTTTCTACCAGAGCTCCTTTTTTGATTGCGTTCCAAATCTGTGGTTCTTTTTCCTGCGAAAGATGAATCACCTTTGCATAGCAACCACCTTCGAAATTAAATACACCCTCACTCGACCAGCCATGCTCATCATCTCCAATAAGCTTACGGTCAGGATCAGCTGAAAGCGTAGTTTTTCCTGTGCCTGAAAGGCCGAAAAATATCGCCGTGTCGCCATTCTCTCCCATATTCGCAGAGCAGTGCATCGGCAGTACTTCTTGCTTTGGAAGCAGGTAGTTCATAACCGTGAAGATGCCTTTCTTGATCTCTCCAGTATATCCGCTACCACCAATAAGGATTCGCTTATTCGTAAAGTCAATGATAGAAAAGTTTTCCTGACGAATACCGTCTTTTGCGCCTTCACCATCAAAATGCGGAACAGCCAGAACTGTCCACTCAGGTATAAAGTCCGCTAGTTCTTTCTCCTCTGGACGAATGAACATGTTGTAAGCGAATAAATTAGCCCAAGGAATGGTATTAATTACCCTTACTTTAATTCGATAGGCAGGGTCAGCGCCACAATAGGCGTCTCGCACAAATACTTCCTGGCCTTCCAGAAATTCGACCATTCTGTTATACAGCGACTCCACCTTTGCCGGAGCAATAGGTTGATTCACATCGCCCCACCAAAGCTCATCAGCGGTATGCTTATCCTCAACACAAAACTTATCTTTAGGAGAACGTCCCGTGTATTTTCCAGTATCTACACACAAAGCACCCGTATCTGCGATATCGCCCAAATGTCGATCAAGCGTGGCCTGAACAAGCTCTTCTGCAGAGAGATTCCAGTGGGCTTTACCAATATTACTTATTCCTTGATCTTTAAGGTTCAGTGCGCGTGAGGGGGTTCCGTTGATTTGTGTCATATCGATAAAAGGCTAAATTGGGTTGGTATAATTGAGAACATCACAATTTTAGCGAATTTCCGCTAAAATCACAACTTCCGCAAAAAATGCAATTATTCCTCATACAGCATTCGGACTCAGAAGGTTACTTTCTGGAGCAAGATGAAGCCCATCACTGTGTTAGGGTTTTGCGTCATAAAGTGGGTGATAGCATTCACGCCATCGATGGTGAGGGGACTAAATACACCACGACTATTCGTACAATCACAAAACGGACTGTGCTCTTGGATGTGGAAGAGCGCTTTGAAAATTGGGGAGAGCCTGAGGCACGTATTCACCTTGCATTATCGCCTTTGCGGCAACGAGACCGCTTCGAGTGGGCTATCGAAAAGGCGGTTGAACTGGGAGCTTCTGAGATTACGACTGTACGATGTAAGCGCACAGTAAAGGCAAATGTCAAAATGGAGCGGGTAGCAAAAATAGCCACTTCGGCCCTTAAGCAGTGCAAGCGTTCCCGTCTCCCGGTTCTTTCTGAGGTGATTGACTTCAAGGATGCCATTCAAGGCTCAGGTGGCCTAAAGCTAATCGCATGGTGCGAGACCGACGCAGCAATACAATCTTTTGCAAAAGCGATTGACCAATCCAATGAAATTACGATATTGATAGGCCCTGAAGGAGACTTTACAGCCGATGAAGTGGAGCAAGCTGTTGCGGCAGGTTGGAAACCCGTCAGTCTGGGACATACCAGACTTCGCACCGAAACTGCTGCCATTCATGCTCTTTCGACCCTTAAATACCTCAAAGGATTTTGATGTTTAAAAAGCTGATATCCAAACTAACTTCACTATTTAAGCGAGAAGCTGTTGACGCTTCGTATGCGCGCATGTTCGTATATGCCTTACCGGCAGATTATGGCGATTCTATTTTGGTTCAATTTGTGGGTAATGATGAGCGTAATCATTACATCTGGGTCGACGGTGGTTTGGGTCGTAGTTATGAACAACATGGCAAGGCGATCCTTAGTGCGATTGCCAAACAGGAAGAGCATGTCGACCTCATGGTGGTGAGCCATGTGGACCAGGATCATATTGGTGGAATTCTTGCAATGGCTAGTGATCCGGAAGCGCCACACGATTTTATTGAGCAATATTGGTTTAATGCGAGCCGCAACCTGGCTCAGCATTTCGATACGCGCCACCACCCTGACAGGGAAGTTCCATTACCAAGAGTGGGACTTAGAAGTATCGATCAGGGAATGAAACTGGAGAGTTTCCTCCAGAAACAAGGACGTTGGCATACCAAGCCTGTGATGGGCTTTCGCTATGATCATCTTCATGGATTGGATGTACTGGTCCTCGGCCCAACGGAAGCTGCCCTTGAGGCGCTTGCGCATCGCTGGGAAGATGAAATGAATGAAGACAGTCAGGAAAGAAGCATTTCATTTGACAAAAAGAAACCTCATATAAAGCTGGAAGAACTTGCAGCCCTCCCTTTTAAGGAAGATCAGTCTAAGGCTAACGCCAGCAGTATTGTCCTTGCTCTTGAGTATGAAGGCTATCGGGTCCTACTGCCGGGCGATGCTCATCCTTCAGATCTGGAGCGATCAATTTTAGCGCTGGGCTACTCAAAGCAAAGGCCTATGGTACTTGATGCGTTTAAGCTATCTCATCATGGCAGTAAAAAGAGCCTCTCCCCCAGCCTACTCGATATAATCGATTGCAGGCATTATATCGTCAGCACCGATGCGAGTCGATATGGACTTCCCAACCGCGAAGCCTTGGCCCGTGTGGTCATGCATCCTCGCAATCACAAACGTGGGACACATATTCATTTCAATTATGATAATGAGATCTTACGAGGTCTATTTAGTGAGGAAGAACTCAAAACGCACAATATAGAACTACACTTCCCAACGAATCCGCAACTCGGAGCAGTTTTAAATTTTTAATAAAAAAATCCCTGCCTATAAAACTATAGGCAGGGATTTTTTAAAACTGTAAAAGCCGTATTAGTTCGTTACAACAAACTGCTTAGCAAATACACGAGTCTTAGAACTTTCTACCACTACCTGGTATGTACCAGCACCAAGCTCTGCAGCATTGAAGCCAAGCTTAACATCTCCAGGTGAAAGGTGATCTTTTATGATGGTACGTACTGTACGACCTAACATATCAGTTACATAAGCCTTGTACGTAGCATGCTCGGTCACTCGGAACTCAAATGTTACATATTCAATCGTTGGGTTCGGATATACCTTAAAGTCTTTGAGTGATGGTGCAGGAAGATCAACACCATTTACAACCGGCTGACATGGACGTGTATCGTCAGGCAATACAAAAGCAGAAGAAATGTAAGTTGACCCACGACCGTTCGGACGTGTATGATATCCTACAAAAAATGTTTCACCAGGGTTGCCACGGTATGTGATTCCAGTATAGTCACCCCAGCGGTTACGAGGATCTGCAGCATCTCCTGTAAGGTTAAGGTTACCTTGTCCTGCTTTGGCAAGCAAAACATCGCTCACGTCTCCATCTGTGTTTACATATACAACTGCGTGTCCTGTAAAAACTGAAGGTGATGAACAGTTTGCCGTTACAAAGTAGTCTTCTTTCGTCTGGTTTCCATCTTGACACATGTGTCCACCATACACCATGGAAGGATAGCCTAGGTCAAGCGTAGCAGACGATATAGGAGTCATATCCAGCGTATAGAAATTAGGACCAAGAGGGCTAAGTCCAATCTTGCCTGTAACGACTCCCGGACGGTTACTTACGTTAGCTGGGAAGCAGAAATATATATTATCGTTTGCCCGGAAGGCAGTGCTCATTCGTCCGTCTCCTGTATGCAGACGGTCATCAAGCGTTGGAGAAGTCGAGTTTGGCTGACGAGCATCTGGAGGTGTACCATATCCTTGAGAAGACTGAAGATTTGCTACTACTCTAAAACCAGCCTGACCTGAAGTAAGGTTGTCCGTGATTTCGTACAGCGAAAAACTTCTTGCATTAGTACCTCTTGAGCGAGTTACGAAATACATATTAGGTCCATATAGGCTTGGGGCTCCTTCTACCGGAGTAAGTGTAAACACATTTTGCGAAGTAACATACGTAGCAAAATCTAGTGGATTTCCAGCATATCCATCAGCAAGATCAATTTGCCAAATACCTGTAGCAGGTGATCCTCCAACGTCTAGTGAGCGGAAGAGATTTCCTGTAATAAATAGCTCGTCGTTGTTGATCTCGGCCTGAGGATAATCCATCCAGGTCTCTATACCTCGAGGGCGAAGGTTTCCATTTAGTGCATATGTATTCCAAGCTCCAGTAGGGTTGTTTGTCTGTGAAAAACAGATAACAATATTATTACGAGCAGGGTCTGAACCATTATCATATATTACAATAAATCGGTCTCTCTTCTGATCATAAATCGCTCGTGGATCAAAAGCGCTTTGGATGGTATCTGCAGCACCACCAAGTATCGTAAGCGAACGAGAAAGTAGCTCCGTTCCACCCTCATCATATACTCGGAAAATCGTATTTGAAACACTTACGATAAAGCTTCCGGTAAAATCGAGATCATAACTTACAGCCAAGTCATTATCATTGGGGACACCGCTAGGCTGGTTTGCTTCAAATCCACTTTGAATAGATGGTTCTTCTGCGGTTCCACGACTTGTAGCGACCTGAGAAGGTTGCTCATCAAGAATACGGGAGAGGCGCTTTTTCTCTGCATAAAACGCATCCTTATCAAGGTTATTTCCAGGCACGTGGATCTTGTTAATATTGCGCATAGTTGGCATGAGGTCTTCCTCTACTTGTCCGATGTTTACGACATCGCCGAGTGGAACCTGGCCTTTCGTACCTTCGATTAACTGAGCTGAAGCTCCCGTTAATCCTAGCATCAATATGAATGTAAATAGGGTGTAAAACCTTCGCATAGCGTTTGTATTAATTGGAAAAAGTGTTGTTATCAAAAATAGAGAACTCGAAATTTACAATTTTGGATGCCTGAGGACAAGAAATATATCCAATTCTATCCTTTTTGTCTCGAAAATCACATATTGAGCTTTGAACCTACCTATTAACAGTCCATTTTAGGTTTAGTTTAATCTTGTGGTAAAATTTGCACCTTAATAGCTTTTTGATCTTCATTGGTTTGGAGCAAAAGAGTGTATAAGCCAGGAGTTAACACTTGCGTGGGAATTGTAAGATAATTGTCAGTCGTCTCTATCTTAATCCGTGCATAGCTTTTCCCATCCATTCCTAATAGGCTAAGCCTGGCTTCTTTACCAGTAGGTTTACCAAGCTTTATTTCCATAGGCTCCCCTTTTATTAACAGCGTTTTGGTGAGCAGTAACAAAGCACTTGGTTTATTAATTTCAACCGCCACGGTCCCCAGTATCACCATCGATCCATCGATATCTGTCTGCTGCAAGCGATACCAGGATTGCCCCGCGAGGGGATCGCGATCCTTAACTTCATATCGGCGAAATCCATTACCCATTTCTCCAGGAACTTGCTGGAGCTTTTGGTACGCGACATTATCAGTAGAACGCAACACCGTGAAGTAATCGTTCTGATGCTCAGAAGCTGTCTCCCACACAATGGACACATCACCATCAGAAAGCACGTTTGCATCCAGCGATACCAATTCAACAGGCAACGTACCTTGCTCTGTAAAAAAGGCTGGCGTACCATTGAGCGAAATGCTGGAAGGTAGAACAAATGTCGAAGTGCCCGTCTGTGAATAATTCCATTCACGCTTTTCTAATTGGCCCTGAACGAGACTGGAAGGCAGCGAGAATGTCGCAGAGGCTTGTTCCGAACGATCAGTCTGCGTGACAGCCCATAAGGCGTAGGTATAGTTTCCTGATGCATGCAAAAAGGCTCCGCCGCCGACATTGGCGGGAAGCGCCAGCGCCTGTGTGCGGGTTGTATCGATTGTCGCTCCATAGAGAATCTGGCTTATCGTTTTATTCGCCACGCCAGACTCATTCAATGGCTGGTTGAGCGGACGATTTGTAAGCGCTTCATACATGCCCATCAGGTCAAAGGTGCCTCCGGCGTTAGCAACCGTTTTTTTCTCCGAAATCCCATATACATAACTCTGCCGCACTCCGTCCAACTGCTGCATGACCAGCGTCTTGAGCATATAATTGCGCTGGGCTTCCTCTCCTCCAACGAAGTTACCAAACTGCCGCCTGGAGATATTATGTTCCGTCAGTATCCATTCCTTTTCTGGATAAAGGCCGCCATCATATCCGCGACTTGCTAGCACTGCCATCATTTCCTGCTGCTTCCCGCGAGTCCCGTTGGCTGCACCGTCAGAGTGACGATGATATACCGTTCTGTTCAGCGTACTGCTCCAACTACGGATTTGGGACGAATATTGAGGATAAACATGAAAGCTTAACACATCAAAGTAAGCACCGCCGGTGGCCGGGTAAGCAGTAGTTACGCTCCCGTCCACAGGGTTGTCGGTGTAGCGCAGTACGGCATCCAAAAAGGATGAGTAACCCAAACCACCTGTACAGATATAGGCGGTAGAGTCCACCGTTTTGATCACTTCATAACTCACGCGCAGTAATCGGACATAATTAAAAATATCGCCAGCCATACATGGGCAATCGCATTCAAAATTACTGCGATTCCACCATGAGTTTGGATCGGAAGGTGGTGCGTATGCGTTTGGCGAAAAAGAGAAGTCAGGTTCGTTCCAAATTTCCCAAAAGCGAACGTGGTTCTTATAAGTCGTTACGATATCGTAGACGTACTTGGCGTAGGTATTGGATTCATTGACGGGCGTGCCGTTGGCTCCGCCATCCCAGACTGGAAGGTACAAGCCGCTAAAATTGCCTGGCTTATGAGGCAGGTTATGCACAGGGCAGGTCACACCACCACAGCTGAGGTGAGGATCTTCCACCGAACTATGCGGAAAGCCAATAAAGGCGACATTATCATTCAGCCCAAGTGCGGTATTATGCGTCCAATAATTCATGTCCGCAGTGAGGCCCCAAGTGGTGATAAAGTCATGCGGAACAGCTCCCCGGATGGAGCGACAGCCAGCACCTGTCAAACTTAGGGCAGGATCACCGGCTGCCAGGCTTGAGACTTGCACATTGTTGTGTGGCGGAAAATAGCCAGCGTTGGTGCCATAGCCAAAGGGGCTATTATAAGACACAACGGTATCCTGGGCGGTATACGACACCTGCGAGAAGCTAAAAA
>JBGCFB010000406.1:0-22010 GCA_045106685.1 Bacteroidia bacterium
CAGGAGGATGTGAGTTGCGATGATTGGGTGAAGCGTGTAGCGTCAAAAGGTGGAACGACAGAGGCTGCACTCAACACGTTTGAGAAAAGAGGTCTTATCCCAACCTTGGAGCGCGGACTGAGCGCAGCGTTTGAGCGAGCAAGAGAGTTGAGTACCTGATGCTTTTTTTGTAAATTTGAAAGAATAAATTTCGCTCCATGCTACTTGTCAAACATTCACTTCTATTCGTCTTCGCTTTGAGCCTGTTAGTCTCATGCGGTGATGAAGGCCATAATCAGGCTGCTGCTGCTTCTGAGACGGTTATTCCAGTCGTTCAAAATGAACCTGTGATTGAGGAAGAACCGCAGGATTTGGCTGTGCTGGACACTGGTAAGGTCGTAGAGGAAATGAAAGAAGAGCTTAAGGCTAAGGTAGTTGCTCCAACCAAGCGCGCCAAGGCGCAAGTCGCCTCGCCAGATTTCGATTTTGGATTTATCGATGAAGGAGCGAAGATCAAGCACACCTTTATTGTGAAGAATGGTGGAAACGCCAGCCTGAAAATCAAAGACGTTGAAAGCGCTTGCGGATGCACCGTAGCGAAGCTTTCCCAGTGGGAAGTCGCCCCTGGCAAAAGCACCAAAGTAGAAACCGTATTCGATAGCGACGGTAAATTTGGCAAGCAGCGCAAAGAGATCGTTCTCACCACTACAGGAGGCCGCGTTGTACTCGCCCTCATAGGCGTCGTTCGCCCAAAAGGATTTAAGAAGGATTCTATTAATTAGCTGATTCGATGATTAGCTAATTTGATAATTCCTGCAACCTTCCAATCGACTTTCGTATTCAATCAGCTAATCAGCTAATCAGCTAATCAGCTAATCAGCTAATCAGCTACTGCCAATTTCGTCAATCTTGTCGCCCCACTCGTCTTCTGCGACTTGCTTGGTGTAGCGCTCACGCATGCGTCCTCGCCAGTTGCTCCAATTAAGCACTTTTGCAATTGCAACGGTGAGAAGGAGAAGCATCAGTATGCGGAAAATGATTCCCATCCAGGATGCTCCAAAGCCTTCGCTTTTTAGTTCTAATTCGACGATCGTACGACCCCAGGCGCCTGCGCCCGACCCGGTACGTGCAATAAAATTGGAGAATAATGATGCTGATATGCCATATCCAGCGATCAGTTCCAGTCCATCATCCATACTCACCCAGGTAATCATGATGACCATGACCAATGAATTGAGCAGCATATAGGGTATCCAGTCAAATGCCTTATAACGGATCAGGAGATAGATGCTCTCGTGCTCCATATATAGTATGACAAATGGGATGCACAGTAGCGGAAAACGGAACCAATACAGGAGTGTTTTGTACACATAGCCCAGTCCAATGGAAAGTTTTAGCGCATATGCAGTTCCAAGAAGAAGTCCGGCGATAAGTGCTGGAATAAGGTTTTCCAGACTCACATCGAAGGTGTAGTCTTTTACACCTGTGAACATAATATTAATGCCCATTTCTACTGCAAACACAAAAAGACCAGCCCCCAAGCCGATGATGATATGCTTAATTCGAATCGGGATTTCCGTATTGAAAATGCTGTGAAGCGATACGCGATGAACGCTTACAAACAATACGCAGAACAGCGGAATAAAAACCAGGTTGTCAATTAGAAATGACGTGATTCCTCCCTGGAGACCAAAGAGTGTTTCCTTAATGAAAGAGAATATCGTTTTGACAACAATACTCACCCCAAGCACAATGAGGAGCTGCCCAAAGTTGGGTTTCCAGGTCCAAACCTGACTTAGAAATGGTGATTGCTCAAGCGTAGGCTTATTCGTCATGACTGCCAATTTCGTCAATTTTATTTACCAGTTCATCTGAGACAATCGAAATATGATATGGCTTGATAAGACGCTCCCGCCAATTACTCCAATTAAGGCGTTTTGCGAAGAAGAAAGTGGCCAGTGTGATAAAAATGATGGACAATAGATTGTCCGCAATAAGGAGATTTGTTATGCCAAAATCAGATAGCGCAAAATCAAAATGAAAGAGTTTGTCGCCTCCCCAGGTTGCTTCTGATTGTTTGCTGACAAAGAAAAGTGTGAACAACTTGGAGGCAAAAAGCCATCCTGCTGCCAGCTCAAAACCATCATCCATATAGAGCCAGATCGAAAATACAATCAGGAGTAGTAGGTTCAGCCCATCAGCTAGCGGGGCCTGGTTATTTGGTATAGAAAGGAAAAAGCTATATAGAAAACTTGGGCTTGAAAAAAGGAGCCATAACAGAAAGGCCAGCGCAGGTATTTTTAGCCAACGAATAAAGCCAGGTAAGATATAGCCGACACTGAAGAGTGAAGTGGTGATTACGGTGAAGGTGGTCAGGGCAACAAGAAACAAGCTCACCGCAAGGCCCGAGAGGTTAGAGCTGACATATTCCAATGGGGTTTGAAAAATAATGCACTCTAGCACGAGTGCAATGATGCTTGCCGCGATACCTACACCGAATCCCAGCGATAAGCGCTTCCAGCGAACAGCAGGTTTTGTCAGACCTATTGTCCAGGGTGGAACTTTATGAAGTAGATAAATACTAAGCCAAAGTATAGGGCCATAACTCAAAATTCCGATGATCTTAGGGCCGTATAGAAGGAGTGGTTCTTCAGCCATGTTCCTAAATGAAATGAATGTCATGACAAGTACCGGGACCGCTCCAGCTAAAAAGATGGTAATCAAAAATACGAGCATATACCGCCACCAATGATTCTGGCGCTTCCAGGTCTGGATAAGAAAGGGCGACTGTTTGCTGAGGTCGGGCATGAAAAGGAGGGTCGTTTGCTCGAAATTACAAATCCTAGGTGTCCAGGCCATACATGACCTTGTAATAGTGAAAATTATATGCGCTAAAGCCCCGATTAATTCTCGTTGCTTTAGCGTCTCTTACTCTCACTAGTGCTTGATCTTTTAAGATCAAGCACACTGTCTCGTTGCTTTGGCACCTATTACAAGGGGATAAATCCCCTTGTAATAGTAAAAATTATATGCGCTAAAGCCCCGATTAATTCTCGTTGCTTTATTGTCTATTACTACCACTATTGCTTGATCTTTTAAGATCAAGCACACTGCCTCGTTGCTTTGGCATCTATTACAAGGGGATAAATCCCCTTGTAATAGTAAAAATTATATGCGCTAAAGCCCCGATTAATTCTCGTTGCTTCATTGTCTATTACTATCACTATTGCTTGATCTTTTAAGATCAAGCACACTGTCTCGTTGCTTCAGCATCTATTACAAAGGGGATAAATCCCTTTGTAATAGTAAAAACTATATGCGCTAAAGCCCCGATTTATTCTCGTTGCTTCAGCGTCTATTACTATCATTATTGCCTGATCTTTTTAGATTAAGCACACTGTCTCGTTGCTTCAGCATCTATTACAAGGGGATAAATCCCCTTGTAATAGTAAAAACTATATGCGCTAAAGCCCCGATTAATTCTCGTTGCTTTAGCGTCTATTACTATCACTATTGCTTGACCTTTTAAGGTCAAGCACACTGCCTCATTGCTTCAGCACCTATTACTATCATTATTGCCAAGCATCGGAATTTACCCTCTCCTGCGCTCCAACAAGATCATCATCATAAGACCCAGCAGAATGCGATCGTCGTCATCATTGTCGAGCGCACCGACCTTATCGACCTGAAATCTTCTGCCGAGCATGGAAGGCTCCTTTTTCAGGCGGACGATAGTCTGTCCTTGATTGTCGGTCACGATATAGCTTGGGTTGAAAATGTAGCCCATGAACATGCCCAAAATCGGAATTTCGCCGAGTAGGCCATCAAGTACTTTTACCCAGGCATTCTCCTCACGGACAGTGTACTGCAATTCCTGATTTTGGTCAAAAATCTCATAGTGCGCTTTCCAAAGCGAAGCCCAGCCCTTGCGGCCTATTTTACCTAACTCCGTACCGTCTTTATCTCTAAAAGTATAAGAAGCCGAGAAGTCGAGCCAGCGATCTGCCTTGATGGTGTATTCAATATTTTCGCGTGTTTTATCCGAATAGATGTTGATGTCCTCTTTGAGCTTGAACATCTTTTGGCGCACGTATCCTACTGTTTCGCCATTGACATCTGTTGCGGTGAAGTCATTTGCTAGCGAGGTGACATTGAACACAAACTTAAGGGGGAAGTTAATGTTTTGCATGGATTATTTTGTGTTAAGGTGTTATTTTTGTAAAAAATGGATTCGAAATAACACCTTTTTGTGGTAAATGGCAAGAGGGAATGTGCTTTTATGTTTAAGCGCCGCCATTTGATCGTTTTTTTCAATGAACTTCTACATCAAAATAGTAAAACATGGCGAGATGTTTGTTTGATGAATTGTGAAAAATGGACGAGCATTTTACATTCTACGCTGTACATTTTACATTTGAAAAAGAATCACGCGTTTCAACATCAAGATCATTATGGCCAACCTCGCAACTCACTTTGCTCAATTTCGCGACGGAATCGTCGGTAACAATCATATATTCAATGGGCCATACGGACCAAAGCGAATTCTCTATGCCGACTGGACGGCCTCTGGCAGGATGTATGCTCCCATCGAAAAAGCGATGCAAGAGCAAGTCTACGCCTATGTTGGAAATACGCACACCGAATCTACAGTAACCGGAAGTCGTACGACCAGCGCTTATCACGAAGCCGTACACATTATAAAGGCACATGTAAACGCATGCGAGAGTGATGTTTTTATTTCTTCAGGCTCAGGCATGACTGGCGCTGTAAATAAGTTTCAGCGCATTCTGGGCTTTCGCCTTAGCAATGAATACCAAAAAGCTGTCCAGCTGGAAGGTGCAGCACGCCCCATCGTCTTTGTGACCCATATGGAGCACCACTCCAATCAGACCTCATGGATCGAGACCATTGCCGAGGTAGTCGTGATCGGACAGACAGAAGAAGGCAGGGTAGATCTGGATGATCTGGATCGCTTGCTTGAAGTATATAAAGATCGCTGGGTCAAGATTGCCGCAGTAACAGCATGTTCGAATGTTACAGGAATCGAAACGCCGTATCACGAGATCGCGCGTCGCATGCATCATGCCGATGGGCTTTGCTTTGTTGACTTTGCCTGTTCCGGCCCTTATGTCAAAATCGACATGCATCCTGAAGATGAGGATTGTCGACTTGACGCTATTTATTTTTCACCACATAAATTCCTTGGAGGCCCCGGCACTTCAGGGATTTTGATTTTTAATAAAGCACTGTATCTCAATACCGTTCCTGATTGTCCGGGTGGAGGTACCGTCGAGTGGACCAATCCCTGGGGAGGCCATCGTTACCTGGAGGATATTGAGGCACGCGAGGACGGTGGTACACCTCCTTTCTTGCAGACGATACGAACCGCTTTGAGTGTCAGGTTGAAAGAGGCGATGGGTATGGAAAATATCCGTGTGCACGAGCATCACTTGCTGGAGCGCTTTTGGAACAAACTCATACATATACCTGGGCTTCATATCCTGGCTGATAATATACAAGACCGCCTTCCGGTAGTTTCCTTTTATATAGAAGACCTTCATTATAATCTTGCTGTCAAACTGCTGAATGATCGCTATGGTATTCAGGTGCGAGGAGGTTGTAGCTGTGCAGGTACGTATGGGCACTTCTTGCTTCACGTTGGGCCGGAGATGTCATCTTCTATTACAGAGAGTATTTCTAAAGGAGACATGACATATAAGCCTGGTTGGGTTCGTGCATCACTTCACCCTACCATGACTGAGGAGGAGGTGGACTTTATTTCACATGCTATTGAAGAAGTCGTTGCAAATCACCAGGAGTGGAAGCAAGATTACGAGTACGATCCATTTGTCAATGAATTTACCCATAAGAACCAACCTTCCATGCATGAAGAGGTTAGGGATATATTCAAGTCCATTAAACCTCAACAAGAAGCGTTCGTCTTATCCTAAGTATGAAATTGAAATCGATCCTAATCGTGGGGCTGCTACTGGTCTCATCAGCATATGCGCAAGACCTTGAACTTAGAGGCAAGCGCGTAGGTCTCTATATAAGTGGAAAGGCATTGTCTTTTGACTCAAAGTACTATCCGCTTATCAACCAGTTCCTGAAAGTAGAGGAAGATCGCTCCTGGGAGGAAAATCAAAAGGCTGAGTTTATGATTCGGTTTGGGCAGCGCTGGGCTACTGAGGTTCAGCAAATTGCCGGAGCTGATACTGTCATCTTTCTGAATGGCGATATGGAACTCGGAACTGCCTACATCAAGAATGGACCAAAGGCCCTGGTAGGGAAGGGGAGCCTTGATGTTATTATTAGTCTTGATAGTCTGAAGCTCCAGACGAGACGCGAGCGTGTTTCTTTTATTCGTAGTAATAAACTCTACACCAGTCACAAGACAATTAGGTTCGCTCAGCTCCACACCACGAGCTACCTTCCAGGTGTAGCTGGGCAAAGTCATACATCATGTTTTGATGAAGCTTCACACAAATTCCCACCGATTCTTATGGATATGTATGCTGAGATATCTCCTTTGGGAAAATTTTTGTCAGGCCTTTTCTCTGGCTGGTGGCTAGAGGTCCATGCTGGCGCACTTTCGAGGTGTGGAAAATGATAATTCACTGTTTGACATTCTTATAGCTATTTTTACTTAAAGTATCACTTTAGGTAGGGGCCTTTCCAGTATCACTGGGAAGGCTTTCTTTTTGTGTAAAAAAGGAACCCATTTTTAGCCAAAAATGGACCCGCTACCCACTTTTTCCCACGCTTGGGAGGGGTGTTTGATTATGCATTCTATTATTTTTAGTATAAATGATTGTTTAATTAGATTTTTAGCATTAGAATTGTAATGTAAACCAAAAATATTGGCTAACACCTGTAACTCGTTGGGAATCAGGTGGGAAATTTTGATTTTTTGTGTCAAAAAGTGGGAAAATGTGTAGATGTTTCCCATATTTGCCTTGGATTATTGGCAAAAACCCCAACATTGTGAAGCCACTTACAGGACAATTCGATTGCAAAGTGGATGCGAAAGGTCGCTTCCTCATGCCTTCGGCACTGCGCAAGCAGCTGCCCGAAGACGAGCAATCTGACTTTGTCGTGAACCGCGGTTTGGAGAAGTGTCTCGTCATTTACCCTCGTCGGGTATGGGACTCCATGATGGAGAAGATTTACGCCAAGAATCAGTTCATTGAAAAAAACAGACGTTTTGCACGTCGGTTTACAGCGGGCTCCAAGGAGCTTGCGCTTGATGGCAGTGATCGGGTGTTGCTTCCCAAAAACCTGATCGGGTACGCCGGCCTGGGAAAAGAAATTGTCTTGCTCTGTCAGTATAATCGTGTCGAGGTCTGGGATAAGGCCGCATTCGACGCAGCTCTGGAAATGGAAGACGAAGACTTTGCCGATCTGGCAGAGGATGTAATGGGAGATGATGACGGACTAATGGGTATGCTCTAACACTATCAGCTATGGCTTACCATGTTCCGGTTTTACTTCAGTCTTCCATTGATCTCT
Source organism: Bacteroidia bacterium (assembly GCA_045106685.1). GTDB lineage: Bacteria > Bacteroidota > Bacteroidia > J057 > J057 > JAUIGE01. The sequence goes on from JBGCFB010000406.1 coordinate 7,489, forward strand.
TATCTATAAAAGAATCTGGTACCTATGTCGACGTCACCTTTGGTGGCGGTGGGCACTCACGCGCAATTCTGGAAAAGCTAGGTCCTGACGGTCGCTTGTTTGCTTTTGATCGCGATGCCGATGCTGAAGCCAATGTGATCGACGATCCTCGCTTTACACTTGTTCGTCAGGATTTCAAAAACCTGATTTCAGCCTTGGCTGAGCATGGGGTAGGGGAGGTGGATGGCCTTTTGGCTGACCTTGGAGTTTCTTCTCATCAGTTCGACACAGCGGATCGCGGTTTTAGCTTTCGCTTTGAAGGACCATTGGATATGAGAATGGACCATCGCGAAGAGCGCGACGCCGCCGACATTCTTAATGAGGAAAGTGATCTGGAGTTGAAGCGCATCTTTCGCCACTATGGAGAGGTGAAGAATGCTGCGAGACTGGCGCGCGTGATCGAGGCTGCGCGAAGCGGAGGCCGAATTAGTTCGACCCGCGAGTTTGTAGCCATTATGCAACCGTGTTTACCTCCCAAAGGGCAGTCCAAGTATCTGGCTCAGGTATTTCAGGCTTTGCGGATCGAGGTAAATAGAGAGATGGAATCGCTGGAGCAGTTGCTTATCGGTTCTACCAATCTGATCAAGGCCGGAGGTAATCTCGTGGTGATAAGCTATCACTCATTGGAAGACCGCATGGTAAAGCGATTTCTACGTGCAGGAAATTTCGAAGGAAAGATCAATAAAGACTTTTACGGACATGATCTTATTCCTTGGAAAGTGATTACACGAAGAGCTATTCAGGCATCGGAAGAAGAAATAGAAACAAACTCCCGCGCCCGAAGCGCAAGATTGCGTGCCGCAGAACGACTTGACTTTGATGTCGCGGAAGCGGCTCCACCGCAATGAAGCACTTCTCGCTCCGCTCGAAGTAGTGAAAAATGAAGAGCCTCGCCTTCGTCTCGGCAGTGAAGCAAAATCGCTCCGCGATTTTAATGAAAGATAAAAGACCACAATCACTCATTCCATCATCCACTCATTCGACATTGCTTAATCATCAAATCATTTATCATCAAATCAGCTAATCAAAACCATGAAGGTCCTAACAAATACAAATAGAAAGCGCTCCAACGGCCCCAAGCAGGCTGCTGGTCTTTCATCTGGTAAAGGCCTTTCTGTAAAGCGAGTGAGTAACTGGATTGTGTTTGCACTATTCCTGTCTGCTATCGGGATAGGATATATCTGGAACGCATACTATGCCGAGCGTCAGGTTCAGCGACGCGATGCCCTACGCAAAGAAGTGAAAGAGCTGAGAGATCAGTACTACCTCCAAAAAGCAGACCGACAAGCAAGTGTCCGATTTGCTGAGATCGCCAAAAACGCTGATACGCTTAATCTTAAGAGACCACAAAAACCTCCTTTTAGACTAAAAATCAATGAATGAATGCTGAATGATGGAATGAGCGAATAACCCATTCAATCATGCTATCATCCTCTCATTCGACATTTTAACTGCCATACCGTCGAAATCATGAACGTCTCTAACAACATATTAACTCGGGTTTATATCCTCTTTGGGCTGTTTGTCCTGGGAGGTTTGCTGGTGATGGGGCGTGTGGCTTCTATTCAGTTAAATAAAAACCATTGGCTTAAGAAGGAAGTTGAGTCGCGTGTGTTTTTCAAAAAAGTGGTTGCTGACCGCGGAAACATCCTCGCCGAGGATGAAACGATTCTTGCGACAAGCCTTCCCTTTTTTCGATTGGCGATGGACCCTTCCATCCTCGATACGACCAAGTATCCTGCATACCGGGATTCGGTTTTTAATCTTGCATGCCTTATGGCCAATCGCTTTGGAGGCGACGAGGCCGATACCATGACATATTACAATCGCCTGACCAATGCGATTGTAAGTGGTGATCGTCACCTGTATCTGAGCCGCAAGTTGTTGTCTTTCAAAGAGTTGGAAGAAGTTCAAAATTGGCCGGTACTGAATTTAGGTCGATATGAAGGCGGTTTTATTCCAGAAAAAATTCACAACAAGCGCCACTATCCATATGATGAAATGGGTCGCATTACTCTGGGACGTATGGTGAATGATACGATTGGTATTCGCGGTATCGAAGCTTCATATAACAGCGAGCTTCGCGGCCGCGACGGCTATGTTCTCGCTCAGAAAATTCGTGGTGGCGGAGCCATGCCTCTTGATCAATACGGAGTAAAAGAAGCTCAAAATGGCTATGACATTCGCACCACATTTGATGTGAATATGCAGGATATGGTCAGTACTGCTCTTCAGCGCGGCGTCGATCGTCATCAGGCGAAAGCGGGAACAGCGATTTTGATGGAAACCAGTACCGGTAAAATCAAAGCGATCGCGAATTACCCTGAAACATACAACCATGGTGTGGCCTTTCTTTATGAGCCAGGCTCTACCTTCAAGCTCTTCTCCACGATTGCTTTGCTGGAAGATAGCATTTTAACCATCTGTGACTCAATAGATACAGGAGAAGGAAGACTTGAAATTGACGATAAGGAAATTACAGATGTTGGCCGCTATGGATGGTTGACGTTAGAACAGTGCTTTGCAAAATCTTCGAATGTCTGTCTCGCTAAAGCGGTCATGGACGGATATAATTATCCAGGTGGCCCAGAGCATTTTGCCCAACAGTTAGAGCGCCTTGGCCTCGATGGCCCTGCTAACGCCCAACTAAAAGGTGAGCCTGCTCCTCAGTACCACAGACCTGATGATAAGTCGGTTTGGACATCTGCTTCATTGCCTTCGATGGCGATTGGTTACTCTGTGCAGGTTACACCGCTTCAGATGGCGGCTGCTTTTAATATTGTGGCAAACGGTGGAGTGAGAATGCGTCCCTGGATGGTTTCTCAAATCACCGATGGTTCAAAAACCATTGCGACTTTTGGTCCGCAGAAGGTGAATGTTCCGCCACTCAAAGAGTCAACCGTCAACCGCATGCGCGAAATGATGCAGCAGGTGGTGATGTACGGTACAGCACGTAATTTGAAAAAGTCGCCAGTACGCCTCGCAGGTAAAACTGGTACAGCGCGTAAGACTAAAGGTGGCCGTTATGTGAAAAAGTATGTTGCTTCTTTTGGTGGCTACTTCCCGGCAGAAGATCCTGCATACACATTGTTTGTGATGGTGGATGAGCCTACTTCCGGAAGCTATTACGGCGGTGACGTTGCCGCTCCGATTTTTAAGGAAATCGCTGAAAAAGTATACCGCTACGACTGGGAGCTTGCCAAGCCAAGCATCAAGGAACATACACGTCCGCTCAAGCAGCCAGCTGCAAGAGCTGTTTACACACAAAATGCTGCTACTGTTTATGATGCATTGAACATCGCAACCAGCAGCAAGCCTACAACTGAATTTAGTAAGACCGCCACAAATGGCCATCAGGTCAATTATGCCGGAATCGAAATCGCAGACCAAGTGACCATTCCGAATCTAAAAGGAATGTCCTCACGCGATGCTGTGAATATGCTTGAAACTATGGGCGTGAACGTGAGCCTCGAAGGCTACGGACGCGTCAAACGACAATCGCTACTTCCTGGCTACCGCATCGGGAAAGGCACTAAAATCAAACTATTCCTTGGCTAGCGCTGCGCTTGCGTAGTGAAGCAAAATCGCACTGCGATTTTAATGAAGAGCCTCAGCTTCGCTTCGGCAATGAAAAATGAAAAGCTCGCTCCGCTCGCAATGAAGAAGAAAAACCAAACTGACCCATAGAACCACTCATTCTATCATCCAGTCATTCAAAATTTAAAAACCACCCAAAGAAAAAATGTTCCTCTCAGCCCTCATACACAAACTAAACGTCCGAAGCCAGCATGGGCCTCGCGAGGTGGAAGTCAATGACTTTCACTTTGACTCTCGTTTGGTAGGGGAGGGAGATGCATTTGTGGCACTTTCAGGAACACAGGTTGATGGGCATGATTATATCGCTCAGGCGATAGCTAAAGGAGCGAAAGTGATTGTAACTGAGCGCATGCCAGCAGAGATTGATCCGGCAGTTACATGGATTCAGGTAGCTGATACTGCCGAAGCATTGGGCTATATGGCTTCCAATTTTTATGGAAACCCTGCTGCTCAGTTGCAGATTATTGGCATTACCGGAACGAATGGTAAGACTTCTGTAGCGACGTTGTTGCACACCATGTTTAATCAGATGGGGCTTCATGCTGGTTTGATTTCAACGGTGCAAAATATGGTAGGAAAATATGCCTCTCCAGCGACGCATACTACACCTGATCCCAAGCAGCTTCATAAGTTGTTTGCCGAAATGGTAGAGCAAGGTTGTAACCATTGCTTTATGGAAGTGAGCAGTCACGCACTTACGCAGAAGCGTACCGCAGGAATTCCTTTTGCTGGCGCAATTTTTACCAATATTACCCATGATCACCTCGACTATCATGGAACCTTTGCCGAGTACATCAAAGCAAAGAAAATGCTGTTTGATCAGCTTTTGCCAAGTGCATTCGCATTGATCAATATTGACGACAAAAACGGTCGTGTGATGGTGCAGAATACAGCAGCCAAAGTGAAGACTTTTGCTTTGCGCCGCCTTGCCGATTATCACGCACGACTTCTTGAAAATACATTTGAAGGTTTGCTCCTCGACATCAACGGCAGCGAAGTATGGTGCCGCTTGTTGGGAGCTTTTAATGCATACAATCTGCTGACAGCCTATGGCGTCGCCCAAGAATTGGGAATCACCGATGAAGAGGCACTCTTGAGTCTTAGTCGCCTTGGAGGCGTCGAAGGACGTTTTGAGCCAGTTCGCAGCCCTTCGGGTCTGGTCGCGATTGTCGATTATGCACATACTCCTGATGCGTTGAAAAATGTCCTGAGTACGATTAAAGATGTGCTTCAGGGAGCAGGAAATATTCTGGTTGTAGTTGGATGCGGCGGAGACCGCGATGCCGCAAAACGACCTGTCATGGGAGCTATCGCTTCTGAAATGGCTGATCAGGCCATTTTTACCAGTGATAATCCTCGCAGTGAAAAGCCGGAAGCCATCATCACAGCAATGTGGGAAGGCGTACCGGTAGAGCAGCGCCGCAAGGTGTTGCGAGTTAATGATCGACGCGAAGCTATCCGCCTCGCGTTGAGCCTCGCCAATCCAGCCGATGTCGTGCTGGTTGCCGGAAAAGGCCACGAGCGCTATCAGGAAATCGAAGGTGTCAGACACGCATTCGACGACCGAGAAGTTCTACAACAATTATTTGCAGAAACCACCATCTAAGCGCTTCGATCATGCTATATTATATATTTGACTGGCTTAACGATGTGTACCAAATCCCTGGATTTGGCGTCTTCCAGTACATCAGTTTTCGTGGTGTAATGGCGATGGTGTTCTCGTTGATTATCTCACTACTCATTGGCAAGCGCATTATCAATCTGTTGGAGAAAAAGCAGATTGGTGAAGTCGTTCGCGATAGTGCTGTCGGTCCAGACCACGCCCACAAAAAAGGCACCCCAACCATGGGAGGCCTTATCATCCTGGCAGCTATTGTTTTTCCTGTTTTACTATGGGGAGATTTGAAAAATGGCTACGTCTGGTTGATTCTGATCGGAACCGTCTGGATGGGAGCGATTGGCTTTGTAGATGATTATATAAAGGTCTTCAAAAAGGACAAAAAGGGACTAAAAGGAAAGTTCAAACTTGCTGGCCAAATTGCCCTTGGGCTAGTGGTTGGTTTGGTGATGCTCTTCCACCCTGACTTCATGGGAAGTCGCGCTCATATCACACAGCTCAATGTTGTTCGCCAAAGCAATATGCTCTTCCAGCAAGGCTTTAAAACCCACGATGAGCTTATCGCTATCAATGGTGAGTCATTTACTGATTTTCCTGCTGGTGATAAATATGGAGCGGTAACGAGCTACACCCTTTTGCGAAATAATCAACCTACTAACGAGATTGATTACAACGAGGCACTTGATACGGTTTTATTGTCGATTCCTTCTGCAATGCGCACATCAGTAGCACGTGAGCTATTTGGGCCGCGTGACCGCTCATTTGTCTACAACACTGACTTCCCATTTTTCAAGTCATTGACATTTGATTATAGCAAAGTAATAGGCCTGGAGCATTTTATTGCCCCTGACCTTTTGGGAAGAGGCGTGTATCTGCTGGTAGTGATTTTTATGATTACTGCTGTGTCAAATGCGGTGAACCTTACGGACGGAATCGACGGACTTGCCGCAGGTACCACTGCGATTGCGGGCGCGACATTCGGCGTACTGGCTTACCTCGCTGGTAACGCTCAGTTCGCGAGTTACCTCAATATCACATACATCCCCCTCTCAGCCGAGCTATTTGTGTTTAGTACCGCATTAGTCGGAGCCTGCATTGGCTTCCTGTGGTATAACTCATATCCGGCTCAGGTCTTTATGGGAGATACAGGTTCCCTGGCGCTGGGAGGTGTCTTGGGTATTCTGGCTTTGATGGTGAAAAAGGAACTACTCATTCCCATCATCTGTGGGGTGTTTTTTGCCGAAACCCTCTCAGTCATCATTCAAGTTTCATATTTCAAATACACAAAACGAAAATACGGTGAAGGCCGGCGGATATTCAAAATGTCTCCCCTACACCACCACTACGAAAAGGCTGGTATCCATGAGTCCAAAATCGTCACTCGATTCTGGATCGTAGCTGCCCTCCTTGCTGCCCTCGCATTTGCAACGCTAAAACTTAGATAGGCAATAATGAACGATTAATAATGAACCATTAATCACCAAATCAGCTAATCATCAAATCAAACCAATGTCTAAAAACCTCAACATAGCAATTCTTGGAGCTGGCGAAAGCGGGCTGGGAGCGGCATTGCTGGGGCAAAAGCTGGGAATGGGTGTTTGGGTATCAGATGCTGGGAAAATAGCGCCTGCCAGAAAGCAGGAATTAGAAAACAACAAACTTCCTTTTGAGGAAGGTCAACATACAAAAGAAGCGTTCTTTGAAGCAGATTTAATCATCAAGAGTCCAGGAATTCCTGATAAGGCTCCGATTATTCAAGAGTTGAAAGCAGCAGGCAAAAAGGTTGTATCCGAAATAGAATTCGCATACACCACCAATCCTGCCTTGCGCATCATCGCCATCACCGGCAGTAATGGTAAAACTACCACGACTGCATTGATCCATCATATTTTGGAACAAGCCGGAATGAGTGTGAGCGTAGGTGGCAATATTGGAAACAGCTTTGCGCGATTGCTGACTGAAGCGAATAAGGAAGTGTACGTGCTGGAAATCAGCAGCTTTCAGCTTGATGATATCGATACATTTCAGCCTGAGATTGCGCTATTGCTCAATATCACACCTGATCATCTTGATCGCTATGACTATAAGCTGGAGCAATACGCCGCGGCCAAGTTTCGCATCGCGATGAATCAGCAGGAAGCTGATCGCTTCATCTATAATATGGATGATGCAGTCACGACTCAGGAAATGGATAAGCATACCGTGAAAGGCCAGAAGCTTGGTTTCTCAGCAGATGCTAAGGATACAGCAAAAGCGTGGATAGAAGGAAATATGCTCGTTTTGCCGTCAGGATCACGCTTTGATTTTGGAACCATGCATATCAAAGGACAGCACAATGCTATGAATGCAATGGCGGCTGTTTTGGTGGCGAAAGCCCTTGGGCTTAACGATGAGCAAATCCAGTCCGGACTAAACAGCTTTGAGGCGATACCACATCGCATGGAACTGGTTCCTACCTCCGACGGTAAACGCTGGATCAATGATTCTAAAGGCACCAATGTGGATGCAGTAATGTATGCACTTGACGCAGTGAAAGAACCTACGGTCTGGATTGCTGGAGGAATCGACAAAGGAAACGATTACAGTTTGCTCGATGTGAGCCGTGTGAAGTCACTCATCATTTTGGGACCTAACTGGCAAAATCTAAAAGCATTTTTTACAGACAAAATCACTGAAATACACTACGCCGCTGATATGCCTGAAACCATCAAATTGGCTGAAAGCCTTTCTGAAAAAGGCGATACGATCTTGCTCTCCCCGGCTTGTTCCAGTTTCGACATCTTCGACAACTATGCAGCCCGAGGTGATCAGTTTCGCAACCAGGTTAATTTGATCATAAATGATTTGATGATTAGCTGATTTGAAAATTTGATGATGAATACACAACCGATTGAAACCTTGACTGCAAACAAACATACCGCACTAATCAGCTAATCAGCTAATCAGCTAATCAGCTAATCAATAATTAAGAAAATGATAACCTGGCTATTACAAAAACTAAAAGGCGACAAAATCATCTGGGTCACGGTGATTTTGATAGGGCTGGTGAGCATGCTCGCCATCTATAGCTCTACGTCTGCGCTTGCATGGCGCCTAAAAGGCGGCGATACCGAAGCCTTTGTGATTCGTCATGGGATTATTCTCCTGGCCGGATTTGTCGTGATGTATCTGGTAAGTCGCGTGAATTATCGGGTATATGCCCGCATTGTAAATGGTATGCTGCTAGTGACCGTGCTACTGCTTATTTACACCATCGCCAATGGATCAGAACTCAATGAAGCTGCACGCTGGATTACCGTAATGGGTACTTCTTTTCAGCCTTCTGACCTTGCTAAACTGACCCTGATGATTTTGCTCGCCAAAATCCTCACCCAACGTCAGGAAGTGATTAAAGACTTTAGCGAAGGCTTTTTGCCTGCACTTTTTTGGGTAGTCATTATCTGCGGATTGATTGCACCTTCTGACCTTAGTACCGCCTTGCTGATGTTTACAGCGAGTGTGATGGTAATGTTTGTCGCAGGTGTTGATTTGAAATATATCGGCGTACTCGGCCTCGCTGCCATCTTGGGCGTGATGTTGTTGTTTAGTACTGCGAAACGTGCTGGTACTTGGAACAGCCGTATCCACGACTATGTGGAGTACATGACGAATCCTGACTATGATGGGAATCCACAGATTGTACAAGCGCACGTTGCGCTTGCAAAAGGCGGCGTCTTTGGCCAAGGTCCAGGCAAAAGTGTGCAGCGCAACACCTTGCCTACAGCATACGCCGACTTCATCTTTGCGATTATCGTGGAAGAATACGGCCTGTTTGGCGGTGGAGTAGTGCTACTACTTTATATGATACTACTTTTTCGAGCGGTGGGAATTGTCACTGTTAGTAAAACCTTCGGGGCTTTGCTGGCGGCAGGACTCTCCTTTATGCTCGTCATGCAAGCTCTCATTAATATGGGTGTTGCCACAGGCTTGCTACCAATTACCGGATTTACCCTTCCCTTCATCAGTATGGGAGGTACATCAATACTTTTTTCATCTGTAACCATCGGAATCATCCTAAGCGTGAGCCAGGATGCACTTCAACCGCGCGCCCTAAAAAAGAAAGCTTCCAAAAAGGCTGCCAGCTACAGAACACGAACAGCAGGTATTTAAAATCATAACAATCATATAAAATCAGCGAGCCAATAATCTAAGCACAACAAATGAATCCAAGAATAATCATAGCAGGAGGCGGAACAGGAGGACATATCTTCCCCGCGGTAGCGATTGCCCATGAGGTACGTCGCCGTCAGCCTGATGCTGCGATATTATTTGTTGGTGCCAAAGGTGGGATGGAAATGACCGTAGTACCTAAGCAGGGCTACGAGATCAAAGGGGTTTGGATCAGTGGATTGCAGCGACAGCTTTCATTGAAGAATGTATTCAAAAATCTACTATTCCCAGTAAAGCTGATGACAAGCCTTTTTCAGGCAGGTACGATCCAGCGCAACTTCAAACCGGATGTTGTAGTCGGCGTGGGCGGTTTTGCCAGTGGCCCGATGGGCCGCATTGCTGCCGGAGGCAAAACGCCTTTGGTAATATGTGAGCAAAATGCATTTCCAGGCCTCGTGAATCGCTGGCTCAAAAAATACGCAAGTAGAATCTTGCTCGGTAATGCTGCCGCAGCAAAGTATTTCCCAGCGGAAAAGACCAAGGTTACTGGAAATCCTATTCGCGCTTTTGTACCAAAATCTAAAGAAGAAGGAGCTGCTGCCTTTGACCTTGATCCGACGAAGCCGATTCTGCTAAGCCTTGGCGGAAGCCTCGGAGCGCTAAGTATTAATAATGCTTTGCAAGCAACCGTGCAGCAAGCTTTGGATGCTGGTGTACAGGTTATCTGGCAGACAGGTAAGCGCTATATCGATCGTCTGGAAGCAAGTGTTCCAAAACATCCCAATCTGCGCATGAGCGCATTTATCGATGATATGGCTGCCGCTTACGGAGCTGCTGATTTGGTAATCAGCCGTGCAGGAGGCAGCACGATCTCAGAACTGATCGCATTAGAGAAACCCGCCATCCTGGTTCCTTCTCCTAATGTCTCTGAAGATCACCAAACGAAAAACGCGCGCTCACTGGTTGATGTTGGGGCAGCAGGAATGGTTCATAATGCCGATGTAAACGAAAAGCTTATTCAAGAGGCATTAGACCTACTAAACGACAATTCAAAACTTCAAACGATACAAAGTAACCTCGACAAACTTGAAAAACACGACGCTGCAAAAGAGATCGTCGATGAGATTATGCAGCTTTTAAATTAAGATCAAGTAATCAAGAAGCCAACCATTTAAAAAACACTCACTCATTCTATCATCCATTCATTCAATATTTTTCATTAAGACATGACTCTAACCACATCACAGCACACATATTTCCTCGGTATCGGGGGGATCGGCATGAGTGCCCTCGCGCATTGGCGTTTGGGACAGGGCCGAGCTGTGTCTGGCTATGATCGTGTGTCATCGGTGGTGACAGAAGGATTAGAAGAGGCAGGTGCGGAGATTCATTTTGAGGAAAATGTAGAGCATCTAAAAGGAGTGGATTATATCGTCTACACACCTGCGGTACCGCAAAGCCACCTTGAATATCAGGCAGCACTTGCCCAAGGCATTCCGATGGTAAAGCGCGCAGTAGCACTTGGCGAACTGAGCCGCGAGTATCGCACATTGGCAGTGGCAGGGACACATGGAAAAACCTCGACTTCTGCTTTGTTGGCGCACATCCTTCGCCATGCCGGCGTGGATGCTACAGCCTTTTTGGGTGGACTTGTGCGCAGTTTGGGAGGGAATTTTGTTTCGGGCAAAAGTGAATGGATGGTCGCTGAGGCTGATGAGTATGATCGCTCATTCTTGCAGCTTCACCCAGAGTGGACCATTATCACTGCGCTCGATCCTGACCACCTTGATATCTACGGTTCGCCGGAAGCTATGCTGGACACCTATCGTCAGCTTGGTCGCCAATCGACTAACCTGCTTGTGCATATCGATGCGCTTCAGGCGGATTGGGATAAGGATGTATTGAGTTACGGAATCGAAGAAGGAGACTATCAGGCAGTGAATGTTCATACTGAAGGATTGCTTTCTGTATTTGACTGGAAAGGCCCGGAAGGAACCGTGGAGAATCTGGCGCTGAGAATGCCTGGGCAGCATAATGTCTTAAACGCAACTGCGGCACTTGCGCTTGCAGCGCGCGCCGGAGCCGACTTAGGCCAATTCCAGGAAGCGATCAGCTCTTTTACAGGAATCTATCGCCGTTTTGAAATACTGGAACATAGCGAAAATCTAAGCTTTGTAGATGATTATGCACATCACCCTAAAGAGATTGATGCAGCGATTCACACCGCAAAAGCGCTGTTCCCGGAGAGAAAGCTTGTGGTTGTTTTTCAGCCACATTTATTTACACGCACACGAGACTTCGCGGCAGGTTTTGCCAGCAGTCTTTCACAGGCAGATGCCATCCGATTGATGGATATATATCCTGCCCGCGAATTACCGATTGCAGGAGTCGATAGTACTATCATTTTAAATCAAATACACCAACAAGATAAAGCCATGATCAGTCGTGAAGACTTGATCCAAGGCCTCTCTGAAACGATCGAAGAACCTTCGGTTATCCTCAGTCTGGGTGCCGGAAATATAGACCGCGAAGTACCCCGCATTCAGCAATGGGTGCAGCAGCGCATTTCCTCAAACACCCTAAAAGCATAAACGTCATGTCAGCAACTATTATTAATACTCCCAAAAAAGCTCGGCAAAATCGTCCTCTTGAAGAGACGAAGAGTCGCACGCGAGCGAAAAAACCTTCTTCAGGTAGAAGCTGGTTTCGCGGGCCATTGCTGTATGTCCTGGTTCTTGCTGGTGCAGGAGCCTTATTGGCAGCATCTAGTTTGTATCAAAGCGAGCTGACCTGTGAAGATATCGCCCTCGAAATGAAAGCCGAGACTGGCAAGCAATTGCTTAGCATGGCTGAAGTCAAAGAGACCTTGGGAATCACAACCGGATCAGAATATCTGGGGCAGCCTATGGGTAGCATCAATCTAAAAGCGATGGAAGCCAAGCTGGCTGCAAATCCCTCAGTAGAATCTGTACAGGTATTTCACAGACTTAACGGTGTCCTCTATATCGACCTTGAAGCTCGCACGCCGATCGCACGCGTGTCAGGAGTAGATGAGTCTTTTTATGTGGATGCAAATGGAATGAAGTTTCCGCTATCGAAGCATTATGCTCCAAATGTGCCATTGGTACGTGGAGTGCTGGATGAAAATCTGGCTCCGGCTGATACGCTGGGTTGTGTGTTGGAAGAGCTTATGCCACTCATTCGCCACGTGAATAAGGACAAATTTTGGAATGCGCAGGTATCTGAAATTCGTCGCAGACAGGACGGGACGATCATGCTCTATCCTGAGATTGGAAACTTTCCGATGGTGCTCGGTGACTCCGATAACCTTGACAATAAATTTCAACGCCTCTTTGCCTTCTACGAACAGGTTGTGCGCAAGCATGGCTGGGAGAAGTACAAGCAGGTAAGTGTAGCATATAACGGCCAGGTAGTGGCCAAGAAGAATTAGCCGATTTGACAATAAGTAATGACCAATGGATAATGAACAATGAATAGCGAATTGTTAATCATCAAATTATCTAATCAACGAATTATCAAATCAAATTTAGTCTAACGTCAAAAAAGCAAGAACGATGAACACAGAACGTATTGTAGTAGGACTCGACATCGGCACAACAAAGATTTGTGCTGTAGTCGGCAAACGCAACGAGTACGGCAAGATCAACATCCTTGGACTGGGAGAAGCCCACTCCGACGGAGTTAGCCGTGGCGTTGTTGTAAACATTGAAAAAACAGTTGCGGCGATCCGCCAGGCTGTTTCCGAAGCTGAAAAGCAGTCGGGAATCAAGATTGAGGTTGTGCATGTCGGTATCGCCGGTGAGCACGTCCGTTCCATGCAGCACAAAGGACTTATTACACTCAGTAATGAAGACTTTGAAATTGCACAGGAGGACGTAGGTCGCTTGCATGATGATATGTTCAAAATTGCTACTCAGCCAGGAACAGAAATCATTCACGTACTTCCACAGGAATACAGTGTTGATGGAGAGAATGGCGTAGTTGACCCTATCGGTATGCACGGTGTGCGTTTGGAAGGAAACTTCCATATTGTAACCGGACAGACCACTGCGGCAAACAACATTTACAAATGTGTGCGCCGTGGAGACCTTGAGGTCGACGAGCTTATTCTTGAGCCACTTGCATCCAGTGCAGCGGTTTTGAGTGATGAGGAAAAAGAGGCAGGCGTATGCCTGATCGACATTGGTGGTGGAACTACTGATATCGCCATTTTCGAAGGCAATATCATTCGCCACACTGCGGTAATTCCTTTTGGTGGAAACATTGTAACGGATGATATCAAGCAAGGCTGTAAGGTGATGAAGAAGCATGCTGAACTCCTAAAAGTGGAGTACGGTTCTGCCCTCGCCGAAGCGGTTACTGATGATGTTGTTATCTCGATTCCTGGTCCTCGTGATCGTCCTGCAAAAGAGATCCACAAGAAGACACTTGCCAATATCATCCAGTCTCGCATGGAAGAGATTATGGAGTTTGCCTTGGCTGAGATCAAAAACTCAGGATATGAGAACAAGCTTGTCGCCGGACTAGTCGTGACAGGTGGCGGATCTCAGCTTCAGCACATGAAGCAGCTTGCCGAATTTGTAACTGGAATCGATGCGCGCATTGGCTTCCCGGGCGAGCACCTTGCTTCAGGCATGGTCGACGAAATCAACTTCCCCAAGTTTGCCACCGGTACAGGATTGGTCATCATGGGACTTGAAGCTGGCGAATTCAGCGCTAAGCAGAGCCAGGCAACTAGCCGCAAACCAGCCAAGGTAGGCGCTCAGCGTCGCTTCCAGACTGTAGGCGGTTCTGATCGTGGTGGATTTGGTCCTAAAATCAGCTTTATCGACAAGGTAAAAGGCTGGTTTGAAAGCACACTCAGCAATACAGGAGAGTTCATCGAATAATTGATTAACTGATTTGATGGTTAGCGAATTTGATAATGAAAACCATCAGCTAATCACCGAATCATCAAATCATCAAATTTTAAAAAAAGCTTAATTAATATATCGTCATGCAATTTGAATTTCCAAACAACAACGAAGCCATCATCAAGGTGATTGGCGTAGGTGGTGGCGGTGGAAATGCCGTCAACAACATGTTCAACGAGGGAATC
>JBGCFB010000407.1:0-3828 GCA_045106685.1 Bacteroidia bacterium
TCTCCTAAGCGCCTAATCACCCTTCAGCCTCCACGGGAATCTCCTTCGCCATAAAATCTCTCAACTCCTCGATCAAGTCCAGCACATCCTTGATGCCTTTCACCGGCTTCATGTAGCGAATGGATAGATACTTGTCGGACTCTTTGAGTTGGACGCGGGCGGAGTAGGTCGTGATATACTCGATCAAGCGCTGAAAGCGCGAAGAGCGATAGAATACAGACTCCTTATCAGAGACAAAATAAAGCCTTAGCTGATTGGCTTTTAGCACCACTTTTTCCAGACCGATTTTCACTGCAATACTGCGGATACGGGTCGCATCAAAAAGGTGAAGCACGTCGGGCGGCATAGGACCAAAACGGTCTATCATCCGCTTCATTAGGTCTCTGCGTTCCTTCTCCTCCATCGCCTCGGCGATCTGCCGGTAGAAGTTCAGGCGCTCCGCCGTGTTGGGAAGGTAGCTCTGTGGAATACGCATATCGACTTCCATATCAATATGGCAATCATCGACAAGCACTGCCTGCTGCTGCCTGATTTCCTCTTCGAATAAATCCCCAAAGTGTTCCGACTTCAGCTCACGAACGGCCTCGTCCAGAATTTTGTGATACACATCATAACCGATCTCAGCGATAAACCCACTTTGCTCCGGGCCAAGAAGGTCACCCGCGCCGCGAATATCAAGGTCGCGCAAAGCAATATGAAAACCACTTCCCAGATCGGAAAATTCTTCCATCGCCTTCAGGCGCTTGCGCGAATCATCCGAAAGTACCATCTCATGCGGCGCTAACAAATAGCAAAACGCTTTTTTATTGGAACGACCCACGCGACCACGCATCTGGTGAAGTTCTGATAGACCAAACTTTTCCGCCTGGTGGATGATAATGGTGTTGGCATTTGAGATATCGAGACCGGATTCTACAATCTTGGTTGCGACCAGCACATCATAAGCGTGCTCAATAAAAGCGGCCATACTTTTCTCCAGTTTGGCGCCGGTCATCTGCCCGTGGGCGAAGCCGATGCGCGCATCAGGAACAAGCTGCTTGATCGACGAACCGATTTCTTCAATATCAGAAACGCGTGGATGAATAAAATATACTTGACCACCGCGCTTCAGCTCATAGGCTACCGCGTCGCGTACCACTTCACCATTAAATCCTGTCACGACGACCGTTTCTACCGGCTGACGATTCGGTGGAGGCGTTTGGATAACACTCAGGTCACGAATGCCCAGAAGGCTAAACTGCAAGGTTCGCGGAATCGGCGTGGCGGTAAGCGTAAGCGAATCGACCGAAGCCTTCATCGCCTTCAATTTGTCCTTTACATTCACACCGAATTTTTGCTCCTCATCAATGATCATCAAGCCCAGATTCTTGAACTTGACATCTTTCGACACAAGTCGATGCGTTCCAATCAGAATATCGATTTCACCCGCAGCAAGCTTGGCGAGTGTTTCTTTTGAGTCTTTGGTTGATTTGAAACGATTGAGGTAATCGACCCGAACCGGAAACTCCGCCAAACGATCGCGGAAGGTGCGATAGTGCTGAAGCGTAAGAATGGTGGTAGGGGCGAGGATAGCAGTTTGCTTTCCGTTGACAGCGGCTTTGAAGGCCGCACGGATCGCAATCTCTGTTTTACCAAAACCTACATCACCACACACCAGTCGGTCCATCGGAAACTCACGTTCCATATCGCCTTTTACGTCCTCAGTAGTTTTCACCTGATCGGGCGTATCCTCATACATAAAGCTTGCCTCCAACTCCGTCTGCATATAACCATCCGGTGCGAAAGGTGTGCGCTTCATGGCTTTGCGCTTGGCGTAGAGATCGACGAGGTCAAACGCGAGTTCCTTGATGCGTTTTTTCGTCTTCGCCTTTGCGCGTGTCCAGGCGGTTCCGCCGATCTTGGAGAGCTTGGGAGCGTCTCCATCCTTGCCGGTGTATTTGGCGATTTTGTGGAGCTGGTTTACATCTACAAAAATGGCATCGCCACCTTGATAAATGATCTTCGCTACTTCTTTGATTTGTTCGCCGACTTTGATCGTGTGCAAGCCTGCAAACTGGCCGATTCCGTGACTCACATGTGTCACATAATCACGCGGGTTAAGCGACTGCAATTCCTTGAGGGTAATCGCCTGGCTTCGCTGTTTTGCTGTGGTGGATTTATATGCGTGGTAACGTTGGAAAATCTGGTGGTCAGTGTAGATGTCTATATGCAAAATAGGGTCCTGAAACCCTTCGTGTAATTCTGCTTTAACGCCTTGAAAATGAACATCTTCCGCAATTTCCTCAAAGATTTCCTTAAGACGCTTTAGTTGCTTTTCATTGGAGGAAAGTACGCATACAGAATAGCCTAGTTCTGACTGTTGGCTAAAGTGCTCAGCCAGCAATTTGAACTCCTTTTTGAAGCTGGGCTGTCCGGAGCCTTTCCAGTACAAAATGCCTTGATTAAAGCGTTGTTCTTCTTCCAGTTCGGTGAAGTCTTTTCGAACTGGAACTGCCTTTCCTAAAAAGCGTTTTCGCCCAAATTCAACCGCTGAAAGAAGCCTTAATTCAGAAACGAGCAGGTCACCATTTACATAGAGTTCTTCGGGCGAACGGCTTGTTGCTGCACCGCCACTTTTTTCCTGAATCCCCTCATATGTTTTAATCGCTTTATCATACATGCGATCGAGGTCGGCCCGCACAAATTCAACACTTTTTATAAAAACGACACTATCTTCTGGAATGTAGTCGAGAAAGCTCACCTTCTCTTCTGTCAGCAGGGTTTTTTGAATATTGGGAATCAGCGAGATCGTTTTGACTTCTCTTTCTGTAAGCTGCGAAACAGGATCAAATTCCCTGATTTTTTCTACCTCATCACCAAACAAATCCAAGCGATACGGCAATTCATGTGCAAACGAAAAGACATCCAGAATACCACCACGCACAGCAAACTGCCCTGGCTCATAGACAAAGTCTTCCCGCTCATATCCATAATTTTCCAGCACTTCGATCATGAAATCGAGATCGAGCTGATGGCCCACTGCAATATCCTGCGTAGCCTGAACCAGCGAACGCTGGTTGACAACCTTCTCTGTAAGCGCTTCTGCGAAGGTGATGACGATAGGCTTTTTGCCTGATGTGTGGTTGATGCGATTGAGTACTTCTGCTCTCCGCAGCACATTCGCATTGTCTATTTCTTCTGGCTGATACGGCCTTTTATAGGAAGCAGGAAAAAGTAGAATGCGGTCTTTCTCAATCATCTGCTCCAGGTCCGCCTGAAAGTAGAGCGCTTCTTCCTTATCATTCATGACGATCACTACAGGCCGGTCGATCAGCGCGATAAGCGCAGCTGTAATCACGGCGATTTGACTACCCGCCAAACCATCGATATAGTATTTTTCGCCTTTTGATTTACGCACTTCATTGGCCATCGCAAAGATCGCCGGATGATGCTGGTAGGCTTGTTGGATTTCCTGAATGGTCATTGCTGAGCTAACGATATACAATTTTTAATGAACGATTAATAAAACCAGCGATTTTTAAGGTGTTGATTGCTTGTTATGGTAAAACCAGTTTCTGATCTTATATAAGTTCGTTTCTAAAAGGAATTATGCTTCGGAGAAGCATAAGGTTGGTAGCATTTTGTCCAATAAAAAGATACCGCTTCGGAGAAGCGGGACATCTAGTGTCTCGCTTCTCCGAAGCGAAAAAAAAATATGTTGTTGGTAGCTACCAACCTGAAACTCCTCCGGAGCTTTTCCTTTAATAAGGAAATCGAATTTCTATCATCGTATTGCATATGCACTCACTTTTTTTCCCGATGACTGATCCATGCTAAATGTATGCAACC
>JBGCFB010000041.1:0-2989 GCA_045106685.1 Bacteroidia bacterium
ATAATGCGCGAGAAAATCCTCGTCACATTCCGCCAGATTCTCCAGCGACGTATCAAGAATCGCTGCACCCAGATGGTCAGCAGAATCTGTAAACGATAGCAATTTCGGATTGTCAGGATCAGACAAATCCGGATAGTTCAAGGCAAAGAGCTTAACGCCCAGGTCTTTTTCAAAATCCAGAAAAACCTGCTCTGCATCTACGCCAGCCCTATCGATTTTATTAAAGAAAATGATAACAGGAAGCTTGCGCTCGACCAAACTTTCCCAAAGATTCAGCGTGTGAGCCTGGACGCCTTCCTTTGCAGAAACCACGAGTATCACCCCATCCAATATCGAGAGCGAGCGATCCACCTCAGCAGAAAAATCAATATGGCCCGGCGTGTCCACCAACTGGAATGTAATGTTGTCCCAAACGAAATCAACCGATGCCGCCTTGATGGAAATGCCTCTGCTTTTCTCCATCGTCAGACCATCCGTAATGGCCGAACCTTTATCGACACTTCCCAGCGACTTCGTCGCCCCGGAATGATGCAGCAGACACTCTGTAATCGAGGTCTTTCCGGCATCCACGTGGGCTAGAATTCCGATGGTTAAGATTGGTTTGGTGGGCATGGGGTTACTAAAGTAGGGAGTTTCGGTATTTGGACAAAAGAAAAGCCTCCACTCAAAATTATTTTGTCATTCGAGGGTTAATACTGTGTGGTTATGACAACGACTCAGCTAGCACATACAATGTGCGTCACCCCGGACGAGGAAAATTGTGAAGCAATTTTAGGAGATCCGGGGTCTACAGTCTTTGATCTGAAGGTTCTTGCTGTTTTAAAGCTTCGCTTCACACGTTGGGGACCCCGGATATTTTTCTTCTCTTCGATCAGCAAAATTCCGGGGTGACACATAGTTTTTATGTGTTTTCGAAAGCAATATCACGAGCCTAAATAGCTTACTATCAGCAAGTTGTAAAATTGTATTCATCATAAGCAGCAACCTAGAGGCTAGACATCCGCCCTAGCGCTTAAATGAAGTCCGCGACAGCAAAGGGGGATATTGTCTATTTCTCCTTTCTTTTAAATATAGACCAAATTGATTTCGGCTCTTTCTGGCTACGCATTTTTATATAGTTTTTCGTTTTGTCCTTGACTTTTGGTGACTCTTTCCCATCCACCAAATATTCATCGGCTCTTTCTGTCAAAAAATTCCATGGTGCTGCTCCAAAGCTTAGATAATTCTTACTGAAATCACCTTTAATCTCACCTTTTCCAATTTTCACAAATGTTTTGACAACATTCTTGTATTTGGAATTCGAATAGCTACTAATAGATTTTCTATGCTTTGAACTTAGCCCTTGATGATGCTGTTCGATTAAAATATTGGATTCAATAATATCTCTAATTGTTGGCAATTTTTCTGAATTAATATTTGTTTGAGCAATTAAAACAAAGTAATAATCAGGATTTAGTATCTCTTCCAAAATTACGATTCCGGTATAGTTGCCATTCTTTAATGGAAAAGCATAGCAATCACCTTTGTTGAAAATCGATTTTGGAGGCTTCTTCGTTTTAGGCTTCCGAGGTTTTGGATTTGGGGTTAAAATTATCTTCTTAAGCTCGCTCAGTTTAACCTGTCTTTTCCTTAAGATTTGCTTTTCCGCTCCTGATTCCTCCCAGACTTTCAAGTCAATTCCATCATCAATTATTTCGATAGCATTTTTCCTAATTTCTTCATCATCAACTCCCACTTGCCACATCAAATAACTCAAAGACAACCATAAGTTAGTGTTATCTTCTAATTTATCACCCTCTTTATATGATGATACTATTTGTTGTGTTATTTTTTGAATTGAAGTTTTGTCATTAAAGAGGGAATTAAATTCGTCCTTAATATCCGCACTCCTATCATTTGAAAATATTGCTGGTCCCCAGTACCCCATTTTTTTACGCTCTCTTTGACACCCTACTTTACATGTCCCTGCAATATCAATAGTTATCACAAAACAGCCAAAGCCTAAGAAAACCCAGCATCCAAATTACATTTTGCGAGAGCTCCCCCTTACCACCAAACAACAAAAAACGCCACAAACGCATCGCCCTGCTTTTGCCAGCACAAGGGACACTGCTTCGTTTCCATGCAGGCATTGAGGTGTGCTTCGATGCCACGGAAGTCTGTCCAGATTTCGTTTTCAGAAGGGTCCATTCCCCATTCCTTTTTTGAAGGAATGTAATAGGATTTTGTGGCAGTATCGAGGCTGGCAAATTGCTCAAGATTGAGGTAATAGCCTTTCACCGCCTTTTCATACATGGTGTTTAGGCTCGCCTTGTATTCGTATGGGATAAATAGCGATACCAATAAGCACAGCGCTTGAGAAGCGTCCTCGATGGCGATATTGGGCAATGCTGCCTTTGTAGAATCATGGTAGAGTAGCGGGAATTGCTTTCTTTTCGTTTTGGCTAGTTTCTCTATCAGCGAGTCATTCCTGTTCGGGCCGATCCAGTTGCGTATGGGCTCTGAAGAAATGCTCGGATCGAGTAGATAAAACTTATAGGCCAGCTCCATATGGATGACCTGTTTTGTTGTCACTTCTTCAATGATAAAATCAAGTTCACCGATGGTTTGCTTCCCTTCTGCTACCTGCACATTTTCATACAGGATGGTGTACGTGGTAGATGCGTGAATCAATCGCGAGACGATGCTTTCTGCCAAGTGCCCCAATCGAAGATTGTCAGGCAATGGGAAGTCCAAACCAGGCTCCAGGCCTAAGGCTGACAAGTCAAACGTCGGTAAGCCGGTGATAGCGGACTCTAATGTATTGGCTTTTAATATTGATGCTATTCGTGATTGGGTGTTCATGATAAATCAACCTCGTTGATTGCATCCATGATCTCCCCAGACACTTCAATCAGGCTTTTTTCAAGATTTTGGGACAAAAAAGGGAGATCATCAAAGTCGGGGCTATCCTCTATTATCGCTTCTAAAATGGAGTATTTGGGCATTT
>JBGCFB010000042.1:0-11593 GCA_045106685.1 Bacteroidia bacterium
ACTCGGTGTCGGTATGCGTGTGATGCTACCGATGGTAGGTCTACTTGGCCTCGACTACGCTTACGGATTTGATTACAACCGAAATGCAACTTCGCCGATTGGTGGACGCCAGTTCCACTTTATCATCGGACAGCAGTTTTAGCGGCTAGCGCCGCAGGCGCTAATTCGTCAATCTGCAATCGCGAATCTGCAATCTGATATTCATAAAAAGCTCCTGACTTATTCGAGTCAGGAGCTTTTTTGATGGGTGTAGGACAAAGTTTGCAGATTTTGTAGAGACGCGTTTTAACGCGTCTAAGGTCAATGAAGAAGACGCGTTAAAACGCGTCTCTACGTAAGAGAAATAGATTTTTTATTCAAAATCCTTACAATCCGCTTCACAGCGATAGGTTTCCTTGCCATCGTGATCATAGTGAATATCCTTCACGAGCTTGCCGTATTCATACCAGGCCTCGCGGCTGATCTGGCCATTTCTCCACCAGAAGGTCCACTTGCCGTGAGGAGGGTTAGAGCTGTTTTTAGATTTTGAGTCAACATAAGAGAAACCACCCCATTCGTCTGAATCATTATCAAAAAAAGCTTTCTCAAAGCTTCCGTCGATGTGATGCCACGGGTCATGAAAAGTAATCCTTACGGTATCTTCAAGGGAGACATAAGAGCCTTCAAGTTTTGGCTTCCCATATAAATAAGACGCTTTCCAGATTCCGGTTTTCAGTCTGTCAACATAATATTCAATACTTGTTGCTAAACCACGATTATTCCAATATATATCATCGCCATCCTTAAGAATATTATGCCGTCCGTGGATAGATCTTGAGTAATTGTCAAATGGATAAAAGACGGCCACCCTACTATATCGATCGTCTTCATTTCTAAAACTGATGAATGCCTGTATGACTGTTCCAAGTTGGATCGTTAAGTATAGATGGGGATCGTCTATAGTCTCGTCACCTACAATAATGACAGTATCTCCAAACTGATTATTTTCAAATGTAGCGAGAACTCCTTTTCTGTAATGACTGATTCGTTTGATGTGATTATTTGGGTAAAAGGAGAGGACGTATTGAGCAGGCTTTTTTTCTAAATCAACTCCCAGATCAATGCGATATACCTGGCCATAATGCGTGTATTGCCTATGCCAATATCGGCCTTGGCCATCCTTGTTAAAGAGCACAATCGAATCTTCAACTGGAGTGAAAGGCGTTTCCCTCTGATCTAGTTGAGGGTGCGCAAACATGCCGCCCTGTTTTTGCATATTAGCACGCAGCCTATCACGTCGAGGTTGTTCAATGGAAAAGCCTTGTCGACGCTCTTTTTCTATTTGCCCAAAAAGAAAACAAGGCAGAATGATAAGCCCGTAGCATATTAGTTTTTTCATCAGCTTGTCGGTGTTATTTTTGTGCAAAATCTTCCCTATGCCTCCACTTGATAATACACTTCCTATAAAAAAGAAACACTTCTGGCTCACGCATATTGTGCCAGTGCTGCTATTGATGGGGCTGATCTTCTGGTTGTCGCATAATAATCGGGATGAGACGCTGCTGCGCACAGGCTTGCTGGCGCGCATCTGTGGTTGGATGGGTTTTGACTGCGCCTGGATCATGCAAGGCGGCAAAGCAATATATATTCGCAAGGCCGCGCATATGACTGAGTACGGCTTACTAGCCTTTCTACTCCTGCGCTGGCTTCGTTTTGTTTTCCCTATTCGAAAAGCGTTGCTATTCGCCTTTGCCATTGCAGTGATCTACGCCTCATCCGACGAATATCATCAGACCTTCGTCGAAGGCCGTGGCGGCACTCCCTGGGATGTACTGATCGACAGCGGAGGGATGCTTATTGGCTTGGCGTTTGGCTGGTGGTGGTTTTGGAGGAGGAAAACTTCGACCCTCCAAACCCGCAAATGATTTCTCTATTCTGCACTCTGCACTCTGCACTCTGCACTCCTGTCTTTATTTCCCCCAAACCACGATCTCTAAAATCGCAGCATTTAGAGCGACTTTGCTAGGATCAAGTTCATAGGTATAGTTGGAAGAGTCGAGGCGATACATGATGCCTTCGTGGCGTGCATATGTTCTGCCTTCTATTTCTGAACCGTGTACTTCTATTCCAGGAATGGCTTTCAAAAGGTCCGCCCAGGTCATGCCTACTTTGATGCCATCGACAGTTGTTGCCATTGGTGATTCGACGGTGATGTCGCCGACTATATTTTCATCGCCCGGATCGGGCATGATATAGCCTAGCGAGTTTCCATTTGCGTCTTTTACTCGGAAAATATCAAAGTCGCCTTCACCGGTTTTTAGAATATCTTTTGCTACATAATCACTGTGCGCATCGATCTTGTCACCAAGGGTGATCCCGCGAAAGGTTTTCGCAGTAATGATTAGCGCATCGTTTGCAGGCTTTG
Organism: Bacteroidia bacterium; assembly: GCA_045106685.1. Classification (GTDB taxonomy): domain Bacteria; phylum Bacteroidota; class Bacteroidia; order J057; family J057; genus JAUIGE01. Next base: position 2,405 of record JBGCFB010000042.1, read on the forward strand.
TTGAAGCGGGTTTGCTATCTGTAGTATTGCCAGCTGTTTCTGCTTCATTACTTTTTTGAGGGGAGCAGGCAAAAAGCAAAAGCGCCGTAAGGATCAAACTAAAAATGGAAATAGATTTCATGTATTTTATCAATTGTGAAAAGAGGCCTCAATTACTGAATAAATAATCAAAAAGCCCTATTAAGGCCAGGAAGGACGAGTTTTGAGTAGTCGTTTCGGCTCCACTCAACGACCGGAAGTTGTCACATACCGCATCTCAACTACGCCTGAAGGGTACGACTTGGAATCGATTAGCTGTAAGGAGGTCTCTTTGGGAAAAGCACTAAATAGCGCAATGCCATCACTCAAGATGATCGGCATAACATGAATATGAATCTCATCGATCAGGCCAGCATTCAGCAAACTGGTATTAGCGCCTCCGCCACCGATCAGCCATATGTCATCGCCTTCGGTTTCTTTCAGGTTTTTGATAAAATTGCTATGATCTGATCGCACGAAGCGCACATACTCGGTGTCAACCGCATCGGCATTGCTGGTGAGCACATAGTTCTCTTTATCTGCATAAGGAAAGTCGATATCCCAGCCTAGAATCTGCTGGTAGGTACTGTTGCCCTGAATAGTCGTACCGATGGAGTCATAAAATGCGAAGTAGCCATAATCCGATTGTTCCGGATTGGGAATGTCCTCCAGCCATTGTACGCTGCCGTCTTTTTGGGCGATTTGGCCATTGAGGCTCATGGCAATATAGAGTTTGATTTTACGCATGTGAATGATTATTTATCCTCGATTTCTCCCTCTGTAAAATGTTCGCGACGTTTGGGTTTGGAGAATTTGTCTGTATTAAAAGCTTTGGAACCTCCCTTTGGAATAGAGAGACTTTGCCATTCATTTCCTTTGATCATTCGCCCCAAAAACACAATCTGGCCCACATGATATGCATAATGTGCGTACTGGCGATTAATCGCCTCTACGACGCTATGGCCTTGATTTCGGATATAAATGATTGTGTCAAAATTGTCCTCATTGACACTGTTGAGTGCTTCGAACAAACAGGCCCAGCCTTCTTCCCATTTTTGTTCCAAAGCCTCCCGCGTTTTTATAATATCCTCAAACTCCAGATCGCGTTCCCGCCAGGTTTTTTCGCCGTCACTGGTCAGAAAGTCAGTCCAACGAGAGCGCATATTTCCCCAAAGATGATTCACCATAATAGCAACCGAATTGCTTTCGGAATTGTATTGCCAAAAGAGGTCCTTGTCTTCAAGTTGCGCAAAGGTGCGATCGCCAAGTGTTTTATAGTAAGCAAACTGCTTTTTTACACTTTCCAGGTAGTCATTTTGCATGTATCAAATATACAAAAGTTGTGACTATTGAGACTGTTAGCGATTGGCTTTTGGCCGGAGTAGCGCTTTAGCGGCTAAAGGTGCATTCTTGCTGTATTTAGATCGAATTTTTTCTCTTCAGGCAATTTCTAAGCTGAAAAGAAATCTGGCCAGAAGCGAGAAGCTAATAGCCAACAACCAATGACCAATAGCTAACTACTTTCTTCCTATCTTTATAATCTCAAAGAACAAAGCGGATATTTTCACCCTTGCAATTCGACAATCTTAATAATCGTGGTATCATCATCAGTGTCCTTATCGGGCTGGTGATGCTGGTATATTTGACGCGCCTGTTTGCCATTCAGGTTGTGAGCGGGAACTATGCTGGTAAGGCAGAGCGTACCGTTCGAAAAGAGAAGGTGATCATCCCTCCTCGTGGAAATATTTATGACCGGAATGGCCAGTTATATGTAAGTACCAGCCCAATATTTGAGCTCACTATTACGCCTCGCGAACTGCGTATTCCTGATACTACGAGGCTTTGCGAGGCACTGGAGATGGATCGTCCCACGTTGCGTGCTGCGATCAAAAAGGCACGAAAGACCAGCTCATTTCAGGAAACGGTTATCGCCCGTTTTATTGAGCCTAAGCAGTTCGCTGTTATTCAAGAAAAGCTCTGGGATTTTGCAGGAATATCATTTAATGCCAACTCCAAACGGCAATATCACTATCCCGTTGGTGGGCACTTTTTAGGCTATGTCCTGGAAGTGAACCAGCGTGAAATAGATGCTTCCAACCAGTACTATAATGGAGGCGACATGAAAGGTAAGTCTGGTATTGAGAGTTTCTACGAAGACACGCTGCGCGGTGTGCGTGGAGTAAAAGTGGTTGCCCGTGACAATCATGGTCGCGAAGTAGGCGCTTATCGTGGAGGAACAGAAGATAAAGTAGGTGTGCAGGGTTCGGACTTAATCCTTGGAGTCGATGCTCGACTTCAGGCTTATGGTGAGCGTTTGATGCAAGGGAAAAAGGGCAGTATCGTTGCGATCAGTCCTCGCTCCGGAGAGATTCTCGCTTTTATCAGTGCACCGAGTTATAATCCTGGAAAACTTACCGGCAAAGAACTTGGCAAACAATGGACGAAGCTTACGCGTGACAGCTTAAAGCCACTGCTCAATCGCCCGCTTTCGGGTGTCTATCCTCCTGGTTCTATTTTTAAGGCTGCGATGGCGCTGGCTGCACTCAACGAAGGTGTTATCAGACCTAATACGTATTACAGTTGTGGGGGTGGTTTCAGGCGAAATAAAGGTAAACCGGGTTGTCGTATGCATCCGCATCCTCTCAATTTGGCAGGAGCGATCAAGTATTCTTGTAACTCATATTTCTCCGCAACCTATATGGACATGCTGCACCATAAGCAGTATGACGACATTTATCAGAGTTTTAATATTTGGGAAGATTATCTCAAAAGGCTCGGCATAGGTGTGAAACTCAATATTGATATCCCTTCTGAAAAGCGAGGACTGGCTCCAACTGCTGCTCGCTATGATAAATGGTATGGCAAAAACCGCTGGGCGGCGACTACTGTAATCAGTAATGCGATCGGGCAGGGGGAAATCTTAATGACCCCTTTGCAAATGGCGAACCTTGCTGCTGTAATCGCCAATGGTAATGGATATTACGAACCGCACTTCGTGCGCGGAATTCGCAAAACCGGTGAAGCAAGCTTCGGCATGGTTCCATATCCATACCATGATTCAGAGATCGCAGCGGAGCATTTTGAAGCTGTCCGCGAAGGAATGTTTCAGGTTGTAGCTACGGGTACAGGCAGGCGCGCTTTTCTCAAAGGGCATTCGATTTGCGGAAAGACCGGAACGGTAGAGAATCCGCACGGAAAAGATCACGCGACTTTTATCGCTTTTGCACCTCGTGAAAACCCTCAGATCGCCATCGCCATCATTGTCGAGAATAGTGGTGGAGGTGGAGGAACCTGGGCAGCACCTATAGCCGGTTGTATGATCGAGCAGTTTTTGACTGGAAAGGTAGAGGAGAAGTCGTGGGAAGAAAATCGAGTTTTGGAGGCAAATTTTATTAATCAATGAATCGCCAAAGCTATACCTTCGACTTAGTAACATTCTTGCTGTATATGGCTTTGGTCATATTCGGTTGGCTGACGATCTATGCCGTAACGGACCCTAGCGGTGATGTCGGCTTTGACAAGTTTAGCTCGCCGCACGTGAAGCAGTTGGTGTGGATCGGAGTATCGCTGGTTCTACTACTCGTCATGCAGGCGATTAGCCCTCGCTTCTTAGAGGCGGTCAGTTATCCCGCCTATGGATTGAGTATTCTGCTTTTGCTGGCTGTATTGCTCGTAGGGAAAGAGATTAATGGAGCAAAAAGCTGGATTGTCATTGGCGGATTCCGAATGCAACCTTCGGAAATAGCCAAAGTAGCAACAGCATTAACACTGGCACGCCTAATGTCTATGCCGAGTTTTTCATTCAAAAATCTCAATCATGCGCTTATAGCCTTTGCGATTATTGCCGTCCCTGCCGTCATCATTGTGCTTCAGCGGGATGCCGGATCAGCACTCGTGTTTGGTAGTTTTTTGATTGTGTTTTTCAGAGAAGGGCTCAATCCTTTGATTCCCGCGGCTTTGCTCATCTTTGCGGCTGTACTGGCATTGACGCTAGGGCTCGGTGTTGTTTGGGCTATCGTGCTGGTTTGTGTGGGAGGAGTGCTGTTTTTTGTATTAACCTTTAATGCTCGTCGATGGGTGAGCAGTGCGATTGTGACTGTGTCTACGATTGTATTTCTCAGTCTCCTTTCTTTTAGTGCCAAATACGCGGTTGATAAGCTTCCCAAGCACCAGCAAAATCGCCTCATGGTGCTTTTTCATCCTGATGAGGTAGACCCCAAAGGGCGCAACGAAGCCTACAACTTTAACCAAAGTGTTACTGCAATTGGCTCTGGTGGTTTTTGGGGAAAAGGCTACCGTGAAGGAACTTATACTAAATACGAATTTGTCCCTGAACAAGAGACCGATTTTATCTTCTGTACGATAGGCGAGGAGCGCGGATGGTTTGGTTCATTGATCACCATCGGCTTGTTGTTTGGCTTCTTGATGCGGATACGATTTGTTGCAGAAAATGGTAAAACCCGCTTTTTACGCGTCTTTGGATATGGCGCTCTGGGGATCTATTTTTTCCATATTATGGTCAATATTGGAATGACCATCGGCTTGATGCCTGTGATCGGTATTCCGCTGCCATTCTTTAGTTATGGAGGCTCCGGCCTATTAGGCTTTTCGATGCTTATCGCCATACTACTGAGTTTGTATGGTCATCGCAGTGGTATTTTGGGCAAATAAAAAAAGTCTTTGCTGTTTGATTCTCGCTGTTCGACTCTGGCTTTTTAGGTTCGAGGCTCAAGGCTTTATGTTCAAGGTATTTCTGGCTTTCAGCATCAAGCATCAAAGAGCGAGCATCGAGTATTTTTACCCTCAATCCCCTCAATCCCTCAATCCCTCAATCCCTCAAAAGCACAATTTCTGTGCGGCGATTTAGATAACGACCTGCCTCACGGTCATTGCGATGAAGCGGCGCATATGGTCCGCGCCCTGCAGCGCGAATGCGCTTTGGTGAAACGCCTGCATCAACCAAAATACGCACTACCGCTGTGGCACGTAAAACGCTCAAATCCCAGTTGTCATAATAAAGCGAATTGAGCGGAACAGGCTGGTCGTCCGTATGGCCGATTACCTCCACCTCAACATTTGGGTAAGCTTGAATCTCTTTGCCAAATAAGCGCATAGTGCGAACACCTTTCTCTGTGAGCTTATATGCGCCGGGAGGAAATAATAAATCATCTCCGATCAAGATCATGTCACCTTTATTGGAAAGTTGATCCAATCGCACCTTTTCGCCAAATCCGTTTACCAATCGTATAAGGCCGGAGCGGTATGTACTGTCGGCAAGGGCGCGCGCCGCACTATCAGGTTTTGGAATCGGTAAGTCGCCTAGCTCCGAAGGGAGTTCCGCAGCCTTCCCTCCAAAATGTTTGTCAAAATATTCCTGAAGCATCCTGCTGGTGCGTTCTTGCTGCGCCAGTTCACCCTCAAGTTGCTTGATACGATCATCCTTTGAGGTATCTATTTTACCCTGACAAGCCATCATAGTCACACAGCACAATAGTATCAATATTCTCATAAGGCGAAAAAAAGGTAATTTGCGCACTTTCTGCAAAAAAATATACGATTTATTCCATGAGCTTAAATATAGATTTATTACGAACATTGTGTCAGCTGCCTGGTGCGCCCGGTTATGAACAGGCTATTCGTAGTAAAGTACAGGAAGAGATAAAGGGGTTGGTTGATGAAGTCCGCATCGATAATATGGGGAATTTGATTGCGCTGAAGCATGGCCGTAATCGCGACCAAAGCGTCATGGTTGCCGCCCACCTCGATGAGATTTCGTTCATCGTTACGCATGTCGACAAAGATGGCTACGCGCACTTTCATACAATGGGAGGTTTTGATCCTAAAACACTAACAGCCCAACGCGTACTTGTTCATGGAAAGAAAACCCTGATGGGCGTGATGGGAAGTAAGCCTATCCATATTATGAGCCCTGAGGATCGTAATAAAGCGCCAAAGCTGAAGGATTATTTCATTGACTTTGGCCTTCCATACGAAGAGGTCATCAAGTACATTCAGATTGGTGATGTCGTGACGCGCGAGCGCGACCTCATCGAACTAGGAGAATGTGTAAGTAGTAAATCGCTCGATAATCGTATTTCTGTATTTGTGCTTATTGAAGCCCTGAAGCGAATGGAGCAGCCTGCCTATGATTTTTACGCGGTGTTTACGGTGCAGGAAGAAGTGGGCCTTCGTGGTGCAACGGTGGCTACCAGAGCAATTGATCCTACTTACGGATTCGGATTGGACACTACCATCGCCAACGATACGCCACAGGCGAAACCGCAGGAGATGGTCACCAGCCTTGGCAAAGGTGCTGCTATCAAAGTGATGGACGGCTCAGTCATTACAGATTACCGCATGTTGCGTTATATGGAGTCAGTCGCAGAAGGCTTGAAGCTTCCGTATCAACGCGAAATTCTTCCACGCGGAGGAACCGACACTGGCGCAGTGCAACGAGGTGGTTCAGGAAGCATCGCGGGCTGTGTTTCTATTCCTACCAGACATATTCATTCGGTAGTAGAAATGTGCCACAAAGAAGACATTGAAGGCGCTATCCAGTTGCTCTCTGCCTGCCTGGAGCAGCTTGATCGTTTTGATCACAACTGGTGATTAAGAAATTGACAATTGCAGATTTGAGACTTTGTGCCTAGACATTGGTGAGTTAGGTAATAAATAATGGACTGTTTTTGAGTTGAAAATAACGCGAGAGTAGCAAGTATCGAGGATCAAGTATCAAAGGATAAAATGCTGATTAATGACTCGTACTCGCTATTTGATACTTGCTGCTCGATACTCACGTGTCCTGCACTATATGATTCTAAAACTTAGTGGACTATTTGTGAATTAGTACCGAAGGCACTAGCTTTAAGCTGTATGTCAACTACTGCCCATCAACTAGGTCGTATTCAGGCGCTTATTGAAAAAATGGTCCTCCGTTTGGGAGAATCAGAGCGCCAGCGAGAGGCTTTGGAAGCCAAGGTTTCCAAGCTGGAAGCCGAATTGAAGACTTTTTCGTCCAAACCCATGAAAAATGCGAAAGAAATTGAGCAGAAAATAGACACTTACCTGAAAGATATTGATATTTGTCTTGAAAATCTAAACGGCCAATCGCAGGCCGGTACCAAGTAAACAGTTTTGGAACAGCATTCCATCAACATACATATTCTCGGGCGGCAGTTTCCCATGAAGGTTTCCAGTCAAGAAAAGGAAGTCGTGGAGGAAGCAGCTCGTCGTATTAATGCCCAGATCGGCCAGTTTAAGGCTACTTATCATACGCAAGATGATCTGAACATTGCCATTATGGCGTGCCTCAAGTTTGCCACCGATATGATCCGTACAGACCAGGGCACCAAACAGGAGCAAGAAGGAGTTTTGAAAGTCCTCGATGCCCTCGAAAACCAGCTCACGATGAGCCTGGAATAGTGCTGTGTACTCACGTTTATTTTTGGTCCGGATTGACGATGGTCGGCGTTGGTGAAAGGTTCACGAGCGTATATACAACCATTTAATACATCCTGATATGGATACAATGTCGATAATAATGGGCCTGGCTGGCCTGCTCCTGGGAGGAGGAATAGGCTTCTTTCTGAACCGTTCGGTTATTACCAAAGCAAACGAAGAACGCGTTCGTAATGCCGAACTAAAAGCAGAAAATGTGCTCAAAGAGGCTGAGCTTCGTAGTGAAAACCTGAAGCAAGAAAAGCTAACCGAAGTAGAGCGTAAGTACAATCAGAATAAAAATAAGTTTGAACAAAACGCTAACCGTCAACGCGCTAAGCTAGACGAAAGACGCCAGAAGCTACAGCAACGCGAATCACAATTTAATTCGCGTAATGATAAGCTAAAGCAGGAGGAAAGCACACTAACCAAAGAGAAGCAATCCATCACGAGTCAAAAAGGCAATCTGAGCAAGCAGCTTGAAGCAGTTCAGAAAAAGCAGGATGTTTTAGATCAAGCTACACAGAAGCAAGTAAAAGAGCTGGAGAAAATTGCTGGCCTTTCTGCTGATGAAGCCCGCGATAAAATGATGGAAGCGGTGAAAGAAGAGGCGAAAAGCCAGGCTTCAGCATATATCAAAGACGTGTGGGAAGATGCCCGCGTCGAAGCGACCAAGCGCTCTAAGAAAGTCATTATTGAAACGATTCAGCGTACTGCTGCTGAGCACGCCATCGAAAATACAGTAACCGTATTCCCACTCGAAAGCGACCAGATCAAAGGTCGTATCATCGGTCGTGAAGGACGTAACATCCGTGCCCTTGAGCAAGCGACTGGCATTGAGATCATCGTGGATGATACGCCGGAAGCGATTATCCTTTCAGGATTTGATCCTGTGCGTCGTGAGATTGCGCGTTTGTCTTTGCACAAACTCGTTACTGACGGACGTATCCACCCTGCACGTATTGAGGAGGTTGTCAAAAAGACTGCCAAGGATATCAATCGTGAGATCATGGAGACAGGCGAACGTACGGTTATCGACCTCGGGATTCACGGTTTGCACCGCGACCTCGTGCGTATGGTAGGCCGCATGCGTTATCGTTCGTCATATGGTCAGAATCTCCTGCAGCACTCACGTGAGGTTGCTAATCTCTGTGAGACGATGGCTGCTGAGCTAGGACTTGATACGAAGAAGGCAAAACGTGCCGGACTCCTTCACGATATTGGTAAAGTAGGTGAGGAGCAAAGCGACCTTCCGCACGCATTGCTCGGCATGAAGATCGCTGAGAAGTGTAAGGAAGATCCTGAAATCCTCAATGCGATTGGTGCTCACCACGATGAGATCGAGATGACTTCTATCTTGTCACCGATCATTCAGGCCTGTGACGCCATCTCTGGTTCACGCCCAGGTGCTCGTCGTGAGATTGTAGAGAGCTATATCAAGCGTCTTAAGGAGCTTGAGGACCTCGCACTTTCATATCCTGGCGTTACCAAGACTTACGCCATTCAGGCGGGTCGTGAGCTTCGTGTGATCACCGAAAGTGAGCAAGTGACGGACGCAGAAGCGGACCAGCTTGCCACCGATATTTCTCAGAAAATCATGAGCGATATGCAGTACCCTGGCCACATCAAGGTCACGGTTATCCGCGAGAAGCGCGCGATTGCCTACGCGAAGTAATTGGCTTTAACGTAATATGAAAAACGCCAGCGTCCTTTTGGGGTGCTGGCGTTTTTTGT
>JBGCFB010000043.1:0-15514 GCA_045106685.1 Bacteroidia bacterium
GAGCATCAAACATCTAGGATCGAGCCTTTTACAATCCGCTAGGGATTTTTATCACATACACGTCATCATCGCCATCTGAGCTGAAAGAATTCGAATGGCCGGCCAGAATATAGAACGATTCATGTTCGATAATCTCCTGGGCCCAATCGTTGCGCGGCCCGCCGAGCGTGTCGGCGCGGAGGAGATTTCCTTCGGTGTCGGTCGTCACCATGTAGATACCGCGATCGCCATTGCCGAAACTCATACTTCGCCCGACGAAGACATACTGACCTTGCTGGTTGATTAGCATGCACTGAACGCCATCGTGCGCATCTCCGCCATATTCCTGCTCCCAAAGCTGGTTGCCATCCCGATCAAAGCCCACGCTATACATATTATGATCAGGATCAGTTCCTGCGGTATGCCCGCCTATTACGTAACCGCCATCGGCACGACGCTCAAACGACTCGCTTTGCTCATATTCATCACTCCCAAAACGGCGCGACCATAAAGAATCGCCCTCGCTGGTCATTTTTAACAAATACATATCCCTGCTTACAGCTCCATAATTTTTGGTGTAAGCATGAAGCATCAATTCGCCGTTTTCGATTTCCAAAATCTCAGCACAGCCGTCAAGATCTGGACCTCCGTAGGTCTTTTCGCGCAGCAAATTCCCGTTCTGATCAGTCCATAAAAGATACATGTCTTTGGAACCAGCACCGAAGCTCACCGTCGTGGAAGCGATACAAAACTCGCCGTTAGTCATCTCGATGATATCGTCCGGAGAGTCAAATAAACTTCCTCCATGCGTTTGCTCCCACAGGACCGTTCCAGCGGTGTCGACTTTAATAAGGTGGATATCTTCTCTACCACTTCCTGTACTCCGTGTTGAACCTGCCAATAGCAAGTTCCCATCTGAGGTTTTGGTCATCACAACACCATTCTCCGCTTCCGTACCACCGTAGCTTTTTTCCCATATTAGCTTTCCATTAATATCGAGCTTGAGCAAATAGTGATCGCCGTTTTCATCTCCTTTGCTTTTTGTCGTACCAAAAACATAAAATGCCTCATCGAGATAAAGCACATCATTGGCGACATCATCTTTCGCACCTCCAAAGGTCAACTCAAAAGGATTGGAAGGAACAGGAGGCTCAGGCGTGCAGCTTGCAATGAGCAATAGCAAAATGTAGAAATAGGTATTTTTCATGGAATGGCTGTTGGCTGATAAAAAGCTAGCAGCCCAATTTACCACACTTTGAGAAAGTTTTTTGTGTAAAAATAAAGCTCCATATTTGTCCAAAATAAATTCTAATGAGCAATATCCACGACCTCGCCCGCACAATACGTGAAGCATATAATGGTACTTCAATCGGACCCTTGAGTGCCGGACTGGAATCGCCTTCCATCGAGATGGCATATCAGATTCAAGCCCGCAATACTGAGTTGTGGAGAAAAGAAGGGCGTAGAGTTGTGGGGCGAAAAATTGGGCTTACCTCCCATGCAGTACAGCGCCAGCTAGGCGTGGATCAGCCAGACTATGGAACGCTATTCGCGGATATGGCCTATACAGATGGTAATATCATCTCATTGGAAGGCATGCATCACCCAAAAGCAGAAGTTGAGGTTGCGCTGGTTTTGAATAAAAATATTGAAACTACGGAGCCGACCGCCATCGATATTATCAACGCAACAGCATACGCCCTTCCGGCGATCGAAGTCGCCGACAGCCGCGTAAAAGATTGGAAGATCACCATCTTTGATACCATCGCCGATAATGCTTCTGCGGGACTGTTCGTCCTGGGAGCACAGCCAGTTTCACTTTCAGCGGTTGACCTTCGCATGTGCGGTATGGTCATGACACGCGGAGGCGAACCTGTTTCTACTGGCGCAGGCGCAGCATGCCTTGGGCATCCTGTGCATGCCGCAGTATGGCTGGCAGGTAAAATGGCAGCCCTTGGCGAACCCCTTCAGGCAGGTGATGTCCTCATGACCGGAGCCCTCGGCCCCATGGTCGATATCAAAGCCGGCGACAGCCTTCAGGCCAGCATCTCTGGCCTCGGCACGGTGAATGCCTCCTTTGTTTAGCGAGGGAATAAATTCCCTCGCAATAATGAAAGCTTTAGGCGCTAAAGCTTCAAGAATACTCACGGGCTTTAGCCTCTAATCCTTCTGCTATTGCCCCGCCATTTATGCCCTGAGGCAAGTAATTTATCTAAGGCTTTAGCCTCAATATTTTTCATTATTGCCCGGTGATTTATCACCTGGGGCAAAAAGAGGCAAAAAGAAAAATATCACCCCCAGAAATCCAGTTGGTCAAGTGGTGTCGTAGGTGTTCCGATAGTTCATTTTTACCACCACTAAAACTTTATCATTGTGAAAGTTTACCAACCTTTTCTAGAGAAAGGGAGGCTGATACACCTATGGTGTTTATGTGTCTTCCTGGCGGGATGTTTGTCCTCGCCCTTGTTTGCATCGAGTCACAGGGAAGCCCCGCTCATTGCAAATGATCCACTGGCAGACAACACCGATGTGTATGCCTTTCGTTCGCCTGACGATCCGAACACCGTCACGCTGATCGCCTGTTACATTCCGGCAGAATTGCCATTTGGAGGCCCCAATTACAATTCGTTTGGAGAGAATATTCGCTACGAAATTCATGTCGACAATGACATCAGTACGAATGGCGATGACATCATTTACCGTGCGACCTTCACGCGCGTAAACGAAGATCCGACGACCTTTTTCAACATTCGTTTGGGACAACAAAACCAAAAGAATACCTACACGCTGGAGCGCAGTGTTGATGGCGGTACAACTTGGGCGACGATTGTCACCAATGGCGTCGTTCCTCCAACCAATATCGGCGCACGTTCCATCGAAAGTCCAGTAGGGTTGAATACAACCTACAACAGCCTGATGACGAGCGCCATCACCTCCGCGACAACAGGTGAAACCGTTTATTGTGGTCCCGCCGATGATCCGTTTTTTGTGGATTTGGGTGGGATTTTTGATTTGGGAAATTCTCCTCGTCAAAACACCAATGTCATGCGCGACGGAATTGCCAAGCGCAATGTGCATGCTATCGTCATTAAGGTGCCGATCGCTACGTTGCAGAAAAGCGGCAAAACTGCCGCTCAGGCAGCCAATATCCTGGACCCTGATTATGTGATCGGCGTTTGGGCCTCAGCAAGTCGCCCTGCAATTACGACCTTGGGAACCAACGGAAATGTGACTACTTCTGGAAATTGGGTGCAGGTATCGCGTTTGGGTATGCCTTTGACTAATGAGGCTGTAATCGCCATTGGCGATAAGGATGACTGGAACGCACGCACACCATACAATGAGAATCCTGCTCACTATGAGTATTTCTACAATCCAGAGTTGGGCTTGTACATGGATGATGCCCTCTTTGGAGGCGCTGTTCCAGCATTCAAAGGCCTCCGTATCCAGCGCAATGCGCTCGGTGCATTTGACTTTGGAAATGGTAAAGACGGACTCTTTCCACTAAAGGGAAATCCAGCGCTGGCAGGTACTGCTCTTGATGATGCTGTGTTTGGTACGTTGTTACTTCCTGCTGCTGGCAAGCCACGTTCGGTTGACCTTTGGCCGGCATTTCATACGGGTGTTCCGAATCTGGCTCCTTATCATCTTGCCACCGGCAAAGGCGGTAATCCTTTAGCGAACGGAAAGCCTTTTGTACATAATTTCTTGCCAAATGGTGGAGACATGCTTCGCCTCAATATGGCTGTGCCTGTTACTCCTCGTAACGACCCATCTTTCAATAGTTTGGGACTTATCAATGCGGCTGTACTTGGACTTGTTGATCCTGCATACAATGGCTCTGACTCGCTGCAGTTTATTCCCAATATGGATGGTTTCCCTAATGGACGCCGCCTGGAGGATGATGTAACCCGCATCGAGCTGCAAGCCGTGAGTGGCGTCGTGTTGGCCGCTATTGGCCTTTGGTACGACGATTTTGATGCCAATAATCCTCAAGCTTCACCTGTAACAAATCAGCTCCTCAATGTGCTGCAATACTCTACGGGTGTGGAGCAGAATGACACGACGTTTAAAAGCGCATTTCCTTACGTTCAGGCCCCTTGGCGTGGAACAGAAGTGAACTAAGCTTTTTGGTAACTGTTTTGAGCTTCGAGTTGTGTGTTTTGAGTTTGATGAATGTGGTCTGTGAAAAAGTTTATTCCGCAATATAATCCTTGTTTCTATCTGGGGAATTTATGCAGAAAGAACTCATAACACTTAACACAAAACACAAAACTAGCTCCTTTAAATAGTTACGCCTTTTTTCTAAAACATAAAAAAGAATACAATGACTATACGATCACATATATCATATCCATACCTTCTGGCATGCCTCGTAAGCATGATGCTGGGAGTGTCTGTGATGCTGGCATCGAGCCACCGGGAAGCGCCGCTCATCGCGGACGATCCGCTCGCAGACAATACCGACCTCTACGCCTTTCGCTCTCCTGATGACACCAACACGGTAACCATCATCGCCAATTATGTGCCGCTGCAACTGCCACATGGCGGACCGAATTACTATCAATTTGGTGAAGATATTCGCTACGAAATCCACATCGACAATGATATTTCCACAACTGGCGACGATATCATTTATCGTTTCACATTTACCAAAGTGAATAATGACCCGACGACTTTTTTTAATATTCGTTTGGGACAGGAAAATCTAAAAACAACCTATAACCTGGAGCGCACGGTAGACGGTGGCGCTACCTGGCAAACCATCGTTTCGAACGGGATCGTTCCGCCGCCCAATATCGGTGAGCGCTCTATCGGCGCGCCGGGCGTAGGCCTCGGAACGACCTATCAGAACCTGTTCACTTCCGCGATCAACACAAGCTCAACTGGTGAGCAAGTTTTCTGTGGCCCTGCCGACGACCCTTTCTTTGTAGACCTTGGTGGCGTATTTGATCTTGGTGATATGCCACGTCAAAACGGCGCTCCACGCGACGGTGTTGGTTGTTTGAATGTGAGTGTTATCGCGATCAAGGTGCCTATTTCTACTTTGCAAAAAGATGGAAAGAACGTAAGCCAGGCTGCGAATATTCTTGATGGCGATTTTGTTATCGGTGTGTGGGCATCTGCTTCTCGCAAGCAAATCAAAACGCTCAGCAGCACAGCTTCTCCTGCATATTCAGGAAACTGGGTTCAGGTATCGCGCATTGGAATGCCTTTGACCAATGAGGCTGTGATTCCGATCGGTGCCAAAGATGAGTGGAATGCACGTACGCCTTACAATGAAAACCCTGCTCACTATGAGTATTTTTTCAATCCTGAATTGGGTCTTTATATGGACGACAGCCTTTTTGGAGGTGCTGTTCCAGCTTTCGGTCCACTGCGCATTCAGCGCAATTCGCTTCAGGCATTTGACTTCGGTAACGGACAGGATGGATTATTCGGACTAAAGGGTAGTGCTGCAGTTGCAGGAACAGCCCTGGACGATGCCGTATTTGGAACACTCCTGCTCCCAGGTGCAGGCAAGCCGCGTTCAGTTGACCTTTGGCCGGCATTTCATACCGGCGTTCCTAATGTGCCTCCGTACCAGCTTGCCACCGGCAAGGCCGGCAATCCACTTGCTGTAGGTAAGCCTTTTGTTAATAATTTCTTGCCAAATGGCGGAGACATGCTTCGCCTGAATATGGCCGTTCCTGTCACGCAGCGTAACGATCCCGCTTTCAGTTCACTTGGACTTATCAATGCAGCTGTACTCGGCTTGACCGATCCGGCATATGCAAGTTCTTCTGCTTTGCAGTGGATTCCGAACATGGATGGTTTTCCTAATGGTCGCCGTCTTGAGGATGATGTTACGCGCATCGAACTGCAAGCTGTGAGCGGGGTAGTGCTGGCCGCAATTGGCCTTTGGTACGATGACTATACAGCTGGAGCCGCCAATCCTGTGACGCAGGACTTGCTCGATGTACTTACATATAGTACTGGCGTAGATGCAAATGATACGACCTTCCGTTCATCATTTCCTTATGTACAACTTCCATGGTCGGGTACAGGAAAATGTGGAGGCGAAGTGGTCATGTATAATCAGCCATCTATTTTGGAGCCTACTGCATTTGTAGATCAGGTTTGCGACTTGCAGAGCTTTGCGCCATCAACATTTTCGATCTTTTTAAATGGAATCACCGGCGCTCCTACTCATTTCTACACATTTGATGCAAATGGAGGAACCCTCACTACCTATGATGACGGTACGGCCCGAATTATGGGAAGAGTGGAGAATGACGGAAACCCGAACTATGCCTGGGATGTCGATGTGTGGTTGGTCAATAAGCGAAACTGGACAGACTGGAGTGCCCTGGGAAGAGGATATAAAGGAACCGACCCTTCTGCTGCGGCTAATCATATGAGCTGGGATTACTACGAAATTGATGGAGCACGTGCAATGTTTGTGGGAAGCGGAAGTGCCGTGTCTGGTGACACCTTGTTCCTGACTCATAAGCCAACCAACTTCTATCACGGATTTCAGATTGGGGTAGGTGCCAATGATAAGAACGCCAACGTTGGTGCTTCTGCCTGGTTTACATTTGGTGGAGCATATTCAGGATATGGTGACTTCAATTTTACAACATCATGCCAGAGCCTAAAGCCTCGTATTCAGGCTAAAGTGATGCTTGCGGGTGCGTATGATCCTGTCAGCGGGCGTATGCAAAATCAGTTGAACAGCACAGGTGCATTGCCGCTGCTACAGCCTTACAATCAAGGCGGATATAGCTACACAGGCTTTGAGCCTGTGGCTCAAATTCCTTCTCCTGATGTCGTAGACTGGGTATTGGTGCAACTGCGTGATCCTCAGAATCTACGCACCGTAATCGCTGAAAAGGCTGCCTTTGTCACCAAAGATGGCGACCTCATGGCACTGGACGGAAGCATGGGCGTGGAGATCGACCCAGGCGCAGCTGCGTCTTGCCACATTGTGATCTGCCACCGCAACCACCTCGATGTGATGAGCGCTCAGGCAGTAGCGGTAAACCCTGTTATGACCGTCGATTTTACCCAAATCAGCAATGTATACCGCGACCAGAATCTGACCAACCTTCCTGTAACGCAGCTGGGACAGAATGGAACCTATGGTTTGATTAAAGGTGATGCGGATGAAAATGGCACACTCGATCAGCAAGATGTTGCACGCATTGTGGGCGCATATTTCTCACGTGGTAACACCGCAGAGGATGTCGACATGAACGGCGTAACCAATGCCTCTGACGCTCAGAAGTCTTATAGCACACAACCGGTGAGTAGCCATGTACCTCAATAATCAATTTCCAATCATGAAAAATATTATCATAGCGCTGATAGGCATGGCTACCATCCTAAGTGCCCGCGGGCAGGATGCGGTTCTGAGCTATCAGCATATACAAGGCGCCAAAGACACGGTGTTGGTTTTTGGCCAGAGTAGCACGACAAGTACGGTGAGCCTCAATGCGCTCACAAGCTCGATCCTGTTTGAGCAGCAAGCCAGCTTTGAAGGTTTTGAATCCATGCTCAATGTGAACTGGGGACAGTCGGCAGAGCATCAGGCTGAGGAGCAAATTTCGAAGAGCTATAACGGACAAAGCTTCGGTAAGCAGTGGAACTATGGAATCGCGGCGCTTGCCCAGGCGGGTATTCAGCTTCCTGCCAGCACCGATCCTAAGCTACTTTTGTTCAAGGCTTGGTTTAGCAACGCATCGGCAGGCAGTTTTTATGTAGAAAATAAAACGGAAAGCCTGAGTATGAATGAGTTGTCGACAGGTGCTGAGGTAATGCCGGTGTTGTACGCTGTACAAGCTCCTGTGAATCAGCTTCCGGTTTCATTTTTGAGTTTTCGTGCAAAGGCGGCCACTCAGGCGATTGAGCTGGACTGGACCACCGCAAACGAAATCAATAACGAAGGATTTGCTGTGGAACGAAGCGAGAATGCTAGCGACTTCGAGGCGATTGCTTGGGTAGAAGGGGCTGGAACAGCATCCAATGTGCAGCAATATGCCTTTACGGATCGTGCCGTAGCACCTGAAAGGGTGTATTACTACCGTCTTCGCCAAGTCGACATCAACGGCCAGTCTAATTATTCTGAACTGGTAGAGGCTCGCCTGAACCAAAGTGGTACGCTTACGATTAGCAATTGCTATCCAAATCCTGCCGCTGGTTTTTCAGAAGTGAGCTTGAGTGCCAAGTATGATTGTCAGATCGACTGGAAGATCATGAGTGTGATGGGAAAAACCTCAAACGAAGGTTCCCTCGAAATGCGCGCTCAGAGCAGCCAGCAGTTTGAAATTCCAGTATCAGAACTTGCTCCAGGAACCTATATCGTCCAGTTTGTGTGTAATGAACAGGTGATGAGCCGAAAACTCATTCTGAACTAATAACATATTGTTTTGGGTTTTGAGTTAAGGGTTTTGAGTTCGTCTTGCTGAAAATAAACGTACAGTTTTTCGAACTCAAAACTCCAAACACAAAACCCAAAACTCAACATCAACAGACCAAATACCAATCGTATGAAATCCCCCATCGCTTTCCTTATCGTCATCCTTTTTGTGCTTACTCAGGCTTGTAATCAATTGCCTGAAACACAAGCTCATTTGACCAAAACCGCTTCACAAAATAATATTCCGGAACTACTCCAGCGAGCTGAAGGAGTAGGCATTGCCGCGGAACAGGAAAAGTCCGCAAACCGTTTTGCCACTTTGTATAAAGCTATCGAAGCGAATCCTGAAAATGTGGAATCGTACCTCAGTATGGCTGAATTGTTTATGTGGGAAGCGCGCATAACGGGCGAACATGGCCATTACTATCCTGCGGCATTGTATATGATCGAAACTGCGCTTGAGCATGAGCCTACACCTGACGAAACCTTCCAGGGCCTTTCGTATAAAGCGTCGGTTTTACTTTCTCTTCACCAGTTTGATAAGGCTAAAAAAGTGGCTGAACAGGCTGTAGCGCTTAATCCGCACAACGCCCAGATTTATGGAGCGTTGGTAGATGCGCATGTGGAGTTGGGGGAGTATGAAAAAGCCGTGGCGATGGCAGATAAGATGGTGAGTATTCGTCCGGACCTGCGCAGCTATTCACGTATTTCATATTTGAGAGAAATTTATGGCGATGTAGATGGTGCGATTGAAGCGATGAATATGGCCGTTAAGGCTGGTTTGCCTGGAACAGAAGAAGCTGCCTGGACGCGTCTTACTTTGGGAAATCTGTACGCAGAATATGGAAAAAATGCAGAGGCAAAAGCGCAGTATGAGCAGATTCTTCGCGAGCGTCCTGACTATCCGTTTGCCACTGCTGCACTTGCCGAATTAGAGGCGAAAGCAGAGAATTATACTGAAGCTGAGAAGCTGCTAAAAGAAGCGATTACGCGCATTCCGGAAGTCGGCTTTTATCATGAATTAGCACTCATTTATCAAAAAACAGGAAGAAAAGCAGAGAAAGAGCAACTCATTACTGAAATTCAGGAGATGCTCAAAGACGATGAAGCCCATGGCCACAAAATGGGCCTTGAATACGCTTCACTGCACCTGGAGCTGAACGACCAACCTCAGAAAGCCTTATTGTATGCTCTGGAAGAATACGAAGCCCGCCCTGCCAATATCGATGTCAACGCTATGCTGGCGAAAGTCTATCAGAAACTGGGTGATGGCTCAAACATGAAAAAACATCTGGAAATGGCGCAGGTGACGAATAGCAAGAATCCAGCGATTCTTGCTTTGGTTGAGGTATTGGACTAATTAGCGACCCGTCATTATGGTGAAAATGTAAGATTCGCCCTACCTCTGTCAGCGCTTTAAGCATTATGTTGAGGCGCTGACAGAGGTTGAGGGCGGTTTTTGACAGTATCATTTCCATCGCCCCAAAACAACAGCACTCGTATCTTCTTCCTGGAGATACGAGTGCTGTTTTGATTGGGAATGTTTGTATAAAAAGGCCGCCCTATTTATTGAAAAAACCGCTGAGCTTTTCAATAAATGCTCTAATGAATGAGCGCTGGGTTTTAAACTCTGATCGAATGAGTTTTATGGAATCTTCTGATTGCCAGAATCTATCAAGCAGGTTGCGTGTAGCTTGACGGTCCAGCCCTTTTTTTACATAATGCTCACTTAAGCTTTTGCAGAGCGTTAAATCAAAGTGTCCTTTCCCTTTGTAACTTAGCATTAATAGGAAGCTGTTTCGCAGGCTACCAAATACAATGTGTGGGGCGGGGCCAAGTTCTGGTTCTTCTTCAAAAATTTCTGGCTCCTCAAATGGAAACGTTTCGTATATAAAATGTGCATCATCCTGACTGATGACAGGAGCGTCCTTAAAGGACCATATGTCCAACGGTAAAGCTGGCTCCAATATGATGCGGTATATAAACACGATACAGTTTGATCGGGGTAATATGTTATCGACGATAGCTTTGTTCGTTCGTCACAATCGTGTGGTATTTTTTTTCATCCGTGTCACTATTAGCGTTTTTGTTCGTTTAGCCAGATAAAAAAAATGTAAATTCGCAACCGTTTTTTTGATTTCGCAAAACATTAAGCCCATATGAAGAAATTCCGATTTATAAGCCTTCTACTGGTAGTAGGAGCCTGTGTAATATGTACCAATACTGTGGAGGCTCAGACCGTCACAGAGCGGGCGCGATCAGAGATAAATCAGACAAGTCGGTTCATAGATTCACTACGATTACGTCTTGAACAACCGTCGTTATTCAAACGATATATTCGTCAGATCGATAGCCTTAAAAAGGAAGTTGATCGCGCCAATCGCGCAACAATGGCTGCCCGTACTCAGGCTAACCAGTCTGCGGCTTCACTGACAAATCAATTATCATCCGCTCAGGCCGAAAGCCGTCGCCTTAAACAAGACTTAGCCTCGGCTCGTCAGCAGACGGCTTCGCTTCAATCCAGCGCCGACCAGCAGTTACGCAATAGTCGGGAGATGATCGACAAGCTCGTCGCAGAGCGCAATCGCTACAAAGGAGAGTCTGCCGGAGCAGAAGGGAAGATGAGCGAAATGCAATCCCGTCTCTCGCGTGCCAAAGCGCAATTTGATCAGCAGAAAGAGCGAAATGTACAGCTGCGTGATCGATTGACGGCATTGCAGCAATCGCAGAATGAATCTCAAGGCAAGCTCAATAGTGAATTGGCATCCCTGCGTCAGGAAAAGAGTAATATGGCCACGATGCTTGCTGCTGCGAAGTCTCGTGCTGATCAGGCGAGTTCTTCTACTGGCGAAAAGGATTCCAAAATTGCTTCGCTTACCAAACAGGTAACTGACCTGCGTGAGCAAGTAAATAGTAAGCAGGCTTCCCTCAGTCAGGCTGAAGCTCGTACCAAAACTCTGACCAGCCAGCTACAGGCATCGGAGGGTAAGCAGTCTACTGCATTACAGAACGCCAGCCAGGAAGTTGCTCAGATTAAGCAAACACTCAGTACTAAAAACACGGAGATTGATCGTCTTCAAAATGAAATCACGACCCTGCGTAAGCAAACCGGCGAACAGTCTGCGAATGCAAGTCAGGTCGCACAGCTGGAAGCACGGGTCAATAATCTTCAGATAGAAAATCAAGGGCTAGAGCGTCAACTTCGTGCTGCGAAAGCGATCAAGACCCCAACTACGACAGTAGACAATACTGATGTTGCGCGTATTCAAAAGCAACTTGATGATACTCAAAGTGAGCTACAAACTACGAAGGCTTCATTGAGTTCTTCACAGCAAGAATTAAATAGTGCCAAGGCAGAATTTGCCGAGTTGAAGAAGCAAATGTCGGAGGAAACGCCTGTGAATCCGTCGGCGAATCTTACCAAAGCAAATACAGAGATAGCACGCTTGAAGCGTGAGCTTGCTGCTGCAAAGCAAAGCGGTTCTGCAGAAGGTGCTTCTCAGCAAGCACTTAATACTGCGAACGGCAAAATAGCAGAACTCGAGCGTCAGCTTGCTGCTACGAAACAAGGTTCTTCCGCACAAGGCTCAACTCAGGAATTGCTAGAGGCAAAGAATGAAATTGCTAGCCTTAAGCGTGAGCTTGCCGAGGCAACCCAGCGTACTGAGACGATGCCTGGAGAACGTGGTGATCAGAGCGCCCGCATTGCCGATCTCGAAAATGAGAAGGCAGATCTGGAAGCTTCCATGAAGAAGCAGAAGTCGCAGATGGACGCAACCATGAAAAAGGCTAGAGCTGCTTTTACTGCAAGTAAAAAGGAGAATCAGAGTCTGAAAACACAGTTGGAAGAAGCCAAAAAGGTTTCTACCCCTGTTAATTCAAACTCGAATGAAATGGCTGCTGACTTGAAGAAGGCGAATGATGAGCTCGCACAAATGAAAACTCAGGTTGAGGCTAACATGGAAGCTTCGAGCAAACTTGAAACTGAAAAGCAGCAAGCTGAAACGGCACTCGCTGCTGCTCAGAAAGAACTTGCTGAGGTAAAAGCGGCGGCTGCAAATACAGCATCAAACCCGGGATCAGGTACAACTCCGAACACTGCTGGAGATGTTGCCCTAAAGGCGAAAGTCGCAGACCTGGAGAAATCGAATCGCACCCTTACCAATCGCAATACCTTACTCCAGCGTCAGGTGGATGCTGTGCGCAAGAATCCGAAGTCGCTTGAGAAGGCGATGGCTCGACGTGTTGATAGCATCGAAAAGGAAAATAGCCGCATGACTCAGGCCTTGGCAAAGGCAGAAGCTACTGCAACTACAGCCGAAGCAGCCGCCAACGCGGCGAAAGCCGCTCAGCAAGAGATCGCCGCAGAAGCGAAGGCTGCTGCCCAGCTTCGCATCCAGAATGAAAAGCTGACGACTGACCTCGCTGCTGCAAACGAAAAGCTGCAAACAGCAACTTCACAAGCGGGCCAAACGAGTAGCACGTTGACAGCTGATAATGCTCGCTTGAAGTCTGAGCTTAATACTGCTACGACAGAGCGTGATCGCCTCAAAACCGAGTCTTCGCGTCAGGCTACTCAAATGGCTGCACAGAAATCGGAGCTCGGTCGCATCTCGGCTGAAAAAGAAAGTCTTGCTGCAGAAGTGGCTCGCCTGCAACTCAATGCGAACCCAGGAGAAGCTGGTACCGGGCAAGCAGATAGCTTGATCACAAGCTTGAACAAGCGTCTTGCTAGTTTGGCTGCTGATAAAAATGAGCTGGATGCTTCTGTAAACAATTTGAATAAAACGCTCGAAAACAAAGAAGCAGAGTATAAAAAACTCGTTGAAGCTGAAGAGAAGAAGCGTGCATCACTCGAATTCGATAATCAGTCCCTCAAGGCTGAAAATGAGGACATGAAAGGCCGGTTAGCCAATCAGCAAAGCGCTTCAGGCGATGCGGAAGGCGAACTAAAAGGGAAGATAGAAGCTGCTCAGAATGCCACTGATGAACTCAAGCGTGAGCTTCAGGAGGCCAAACGCCAAGCGGTTAGCGATAAGGCTGACTTGCGTCGTCAGGCTGCTGATAAGGAGAAGCAAATTCTTGCTCGCAACCAGGCTGAAATCGTCAAATACCGTAAGCAGGTTGAAGAACTTCAGGCCAAAATAACTTCGCAGGAAGCGTCACTGAAAGAGCAGCATGAGCAGCAGCGTCAGCAGCTGATGGATCGTATTCAGAAACTCGAAGCTGAGAATAAGAAGCTATTTGATCAGGTAAATGGAGGCTAACTTTATTTAGCTTTTTGAAACTGAATGGCGGCTCCTGTGCATTTTGCGCAGGAGCCGCTTATTTATATTATGCATGCACATGCTGATTCCCAAATCTTGATTAGATTTGCTGAGCGTTTAGAACGTGAACACATTGCCCAAAGTAATTTTTTATGCGAATCGAAGAAGCCATACGTCAGCCTCATTTTAAGACGAGCCAGCAAAAGGCAGTCATAAATCTGATGTACACCTCCAACGTGATTCGCAATCGGCATGTAGCGATCTTTAAACCATATGGGCTCGCCCCACAGCATTATAACGTATTGCGCATCCTTCGTGGAGGTCACCCCGCGCCCAAATCTGCAGGTGATATTAAGGCGGTGATGTTGGATAAAAGTCCCGACCTAACCCGGATCATAGATAAGCTGGAAAAAGCCGAATACGTTCTCCGTGAGACCTGTAAGGGTAATCGCCGAAAAGTAGATATCAGCATCACAGACACTGGCTTAGACCTTTTGGAGAAACTCGACCCAATGATGGAGGCGATACACAATAATTATAATGTGCTTAGTGATGATGAGGCAGAGGCGCTAAGTTTATTGCTCGATAAAATTCGAGGAGAAGAGAAATAGGAATTTTTTTGATGAAAACCACAACCAATATTTAAAACGATCGTTTGGAATATTGTTAAAACAAATTTAGTTAAAACAATAATCATAAATCATCATGTCAACTCTAAGATTTCTACTCACCTTCACCGCCTTTGGAAGCATTCTTCTCATGTCGTTTGCTCCTGTTCTTGAAAATAAAACCTTTACGGTCGATGCCGAAAACAGCACGTTAACCTGGGTTGGCCAAAAGGTGACTGGGAAGCACACTGGAGAAATTTCGCTCAAGTCAGGTAATTTTATCTTTGAAGAAGGAACTATGACTTCAGGCGAATTCACTATTGATATGAGCACCATTACAGTCACTGACCTTGAAGGAGAGTGGGCTGCTAAGCTCCTTGGCCACCTGAAAAGCGACGACTTTTTTGGAGTGGAGTCATTTAAAACATCTACATTCAAAACGACAAAGATTGAAGCTGGAAACACAGCAGATAACTATACCATTACGGGCGACCTTACCCTTAAAGGAATTACGAAACCTGTCACATTTCCGGTAACTGTGACTACTGCCAAGGGCAAAGTAACGACTACAGGTACCGCGACGATTGATCGTACAAAGTACGGTATTCGCTATGGCTCAGGAAGTTTCTTTGACGACCTTGGCGACAAGGCTATTAGTGATAATTTTGAATTAACTTTTAATATCGTCTCAAAATAATCATAGTTATCTCGGTTGGTACCTAGACTTGTACTCCTCTTATTCACTGACTAAGCGAATAAAGCCAATCGCCAGCAGCCTCAACTAAAGTCATTTCAAAAACGTTTGAAAGCAATAAACAGAATGGTGTTTTTCCCGTTCTGTTTATTGCTTTTTCATTATTTACCTTTGCACCATGGATAGGATACACATAGACAGTATTTCGGAAGCACTTGAAGACATTCGTTCAGGAAAAATGGTCATTGTTGTAGATGACGAGGACCGTGAGAACGAAGGCGATTTTGTAATTGCTGCCCAGTTTGCCACACCGGAAGTCATTAATTTTATGGCTACGCATGGGCGTGGACTTATATGTGTTCCTTTAGAAGAGGCGCGTTGTGAGGCTTTGGAGCTTGATTTGATGGTAGGTAAAAATACCGATCCTCATGGGACGGCATTTACGGTATCTGTCGATTTGAGTGCCGGAAATAGTACCGGTATTTCTGCGGCTGACCGCTCACGTACGATTCAAGCATTGATCGATCCTGGAACAAAAGGAGATGCGTTCAATCGCCCTGGGCATATA
>JBGCFB010000044.1:0-4922 GCA_045106685.1 Bacteroidia bacterium
CAATAAGGAAATTTTATACAAAACACTTCAGGACCTTTCCCAACGCAAAACGATCATCTGCACAACTCACGACCTGGAAGCACTGGAAACACCAGGCGCCCTGGTTCATGCGATGAAGGCTGGAAAGATTTTATGGCAAAAAGAAAGCGGCCTGAACAGAGCGTTTTTAATGGAGGACGTTTTTTCTGTCTGATGCAGGATAGGTAGACATAAGTTGAAAGCGCCTAGTAGAGGCGCAAAATCTTGCGCCTCTACTAGGCCCAAAATCTTTTTCCAGAAAAAAGCACATACAAGAAAAAGGGCACCCCAAGAATCGCCGTAATAATTCCGATGGGTAGTCCTGCCGGCGGGAACAGCTGTCTGCCAAGGGCATCGCAAATTGGCAGAAAAGCCG
This sequence comes from Bacteroidia bacterium, assembly GCA_045106685.1. GTDB lineage: Bacteria > Bacteroidota > Bacteroidia > J057 > J057 > JAUIGE01. The sequence continues at coordinate 395 of JBGCFB010000044.1, forward strand.
CTCCAAGTAGCGCCGCCAGAATCACATTGCTGCGATGATGCAATCCAAACAAGGATCGACATGCATGTGGAATCATCATGCCAACAAAGCCTATTGGGCCGGTAAATGCAACCACCGCACCAACGCTTAAAGAAGCGACAAATAGCAGCCCCAGCTTAAAGTTGCGAGTGGACAAGCCCAGACTTTGGGCGGTGGCGTCACCGAGCATCAATACATCGAGCCTGCGGCCCTGAATGATGCCGTAGAGCATAGCCCCGATGAGCGCGACTGAGCTTATCTGTACTGCCGGCCAATCGGCTCTGTTAAGGCTGCCAAAGGTCCAGAAGACTAGCTTGCGAACCTGATCATCCGCTGCGAAGCGGTAGATAAGAAAGCCTGTTATGGCAGTAAGAATCGCCGAAACGGCTACGCCTGCAATCAGCAGACGATTGCTGTCATTTTCCAAAGACCGAAATCCCAAAACCAACAAAAGAAGCAAGCTCAGCATTGCCCCAAGTGAAGCCAGGACGGGATAAGTCCAAAGTCCTAATGACAGCGGAATGATACCCAGTATCCCAAGGTTAACCCCCAAGCCTGCACCCGCAGTTAGGCCCATGATATATGGGTCTGCCAATGGATTTCGAACGATACCTTGAATATAAAACCCTCCAACACTTAAAATGGCACCAGCGATTGCTGCCAAAAGGGCGCGAGGCATACGCAGACCCCAGATGACATTGTGGGCGGAATGTTCATGGTCAAAAATAGCTGACCATACATCACCAATCCCTAACTCAAAGGAGCCAGTCAAGAGACTTAGGCCTAATGCAAAAAGCAAAAGGGGAAAAAGCCATGCAACATGGAGATATGCGGATCGCTTATTTGACAAAGGATTCGCTAGTCAAAGCAGAATGAAGTGACTGAGTCATGATAAGTAAGCCTTCTACCATTCGTGGTCCTGGTCGATAAACGAGGTCTGGATCGATGATGTAGACGCGTTTGTTTATATCGGCTGGAATTGTACTTAGCCACGGCGATTGACTCACGATGGAAGCATACAGCTGTTCGTCTTTTGTTGGCAGGATAATGATTTCGGGCTTTGTCTTGACGATATATTCCGGCGTTACTGTTGGATAGGGATCGTTAAGGTCTTTTACCGCATTTTCGCCACCAGCAAGACTAATAAGGTCATGAAGAATGCCTGAACTACCAGCGACAATAAGCGGATCATCACTAATCATAACCATAGTTTTGAATCTTGCCTGATTATCCGTTTCAGCTTTTACACGCGCAACTATTTCAGAAAGTGAATCCGCGACAGCGTTTGCGCGGGTTTCTACTCCCAGCATTTTGCCCAACATTCTCATATGCTTAAACACGTCGTCTAGACCTGTGTATGACTGAACAAATACAGGATTGCCCAAGGCTTCGATACGCGCTATTTGATCTGTTGAAAAAATCTCGTTCGTTGTAAGAATAAGATCAGGGTTGAGGTATTGCAGCTGTTCCATATCCAGCGCTGGATAGGTTGCGATGCGTGTAATGGTATCAGTCGCTTGGGGGTAATCACAAGCCTCCGATGCTGCAATAAGCTTATCTCCAGCTCCAATCGCATAGACGATTTCTGTGATATTAGGCGCGATGCTGATGACGCGCTGAGGAGCTTTAGGTAGCTTTATCTCGCGTCCCAGGTCATCGGTGTAGCTTCTCGAAATGAGCGGAGCATTTTCAGCTAGCTTTTTTCCAGGAGTATTATTGTTACACGCTGAAAAGATAAAAAATAAGGCCAGTATAATGAATGGTGTTTTCATGAAGCAAAGATAGGGTTAAGTAAAGAATCCCACCCAAAGACTTTAATTTTGAAATATTACATTTGAGTTATGGAACAATCTCAATCATCTTTACATATTTCCGTGTTGCAGATGGCATTGGAATGGGAAGCGCCTGAGGCGAATTATCGCCAGGCTGAAAGCTTGTTAAAGGAATCGGTGACTGAGACAGATATGATCGTGTTGCCAGAGATGTTCTCTACAGGGTTTTCCATGAAGCCCGATCATATCGCAGAGCCTATGCACGGCCCGACGATGTATTGGATGCGCAAGCTTGCAGGTCATTATGATGCGCTGGTAATGGGCAGTATGATTATTGAAGAGGAAGGGAAATACTTCAATCGCTTTCTGGCGGTTGACGGCTTTGGGCTGGTATATCACTATGATAAAATTCGCCTGTTTAGTATGTCAGGAGAAAATGTGGCTTATACAGCTGGTAGTTCAGTGGAAGCATTTGAGTGGAAAAAATGGCGCTTTCTTCCTCAAGTTTGTTATGACCTTCGATTTCCTGAAAATGTGAGGCAAGCCGATCCTCAACATGGCCATGCATATGATGTCTTGGTGTATGTTGCTAATTGGCCTTCGGCCCGTGTGGCTCACTGGGATACGCTTTTGCGTGCTCGCGCCATCGAGAATCAGTCATATGTAATTGGCGCAAATCGGGTAGGGGAGGATCAGAATCAATACAGCTATATTGGGCATTCGGCCATTATCGATCCCAAAGGCAATGTGCTCGGTACAAGCGAAAAACAAGGTGTTATCCAGCATGTTATAGAAGCAGAACCTATGCATACATATCGTCAGTCGTTTCCGGCCTGGCGCGATGCATCATAAAGAATAAGTCTATTCTGAAATTACCAATTGTTATCCATTTATGCGCTTTATCCTACCTCTTCTTGCTTGCCTCTTAATGTTTGCTTGTGGCGATACTTCCCCTGTATCGAATGCCGAAGCGGCATCGTCACGGGAGGCATACCTGAAGCAACGTGATCAGCTTGCTCAAAAAAGCTGGACAAGCGAACAAGTGGCTACCGCAGCTCAAGATGTTTATAATCAAAAGCGAGATAGCCTTTTGCTAGCCTATCGCCGAGCGAATCGCTTTCCTTTGGCACAGAATAATTTCTATAGTGCGAAAGGAGAGATCGAGCAGAGTTCATTGTTTAAGATGCTGGACAATATGCCGAAGGGCGGCTTGTTGCACACGCATGACCTGGCATTGGGCTCAGCCTGGTTGTTGGTGGATATGGCGATTACGATGCCCAATTGCTATGTGTATTGGGGAGAGGATAATGCGCGATATATAAAAGGACAGCTCGGTTTTTTTGCTCCTGGTAAAGCGCCGGGTGGCTTTATGGAAACTGCATCGCTCAATCAATTGTCGCCACGATTTCGAGCTGAATTATACGATCTTTTAAGTTTTGATAGCCGCGATATCGATCAGGCGAAGGATATATGGGTGCCATTTGAGAAGCAATTTCAACGGCGATTGGGCTTTATGCATTATCGCCCTGCGATGATTTCATTTTTTGTGGCTGCGTTTAATGATTTGGCAAAAAGCGGGGTTCAACATGTTGAGTTGCGAAGTATTCTTTCAGATGGCTTGTATGACCTGAATCACGAAAAGGGCTATTACAATACAGACAGCATGGTCGTTGCATTTAAGCAAGCTCATGCTATTTCCAAAATCCAGAACCCTCATTTTACCCTGAAAATCATCCATACTGGCTTGCGATTTCTCCCTGCCAAAATAGTTAAGGTAGACCTCGCTAAAGCTTACGGACTCAAAAAGCGCCATCCTGATATAATCGTGGGCTATGATCTTGTGGGGCAGGAAGATGGCGGCATGCCAACGCTTATGCACCTTGATTGTTGTTGGCTTAAGCAGGATTCGCTCGCCAACGCCTATGGTGTAAAACTGCCGCTTTATCTTCATGATGGTGAAAGCAACTGGCCTGGGAATGACAATTTGTTTGATGCTGCTTTATTGAATGTAAAACGCATCGGACATGGCTTGAACTTATTCCGCTATCCGCAGGTGGAGGCAAGCATAAAAGAGCAAGGAATTTGTGTAGAAATATCGCCTTTGAGCAATCAAATATTAGGCTATGTTCCCGACTTGCGAAATCATCCTGGCCTGGGCTACTTCCGGCGAGGAATCCCTATTTCGCTCAACAATGACGACCCTAGCATATTCGCCTATCATGGATTGAGTTATGACTTTTGGGTTGCTGCAGTAGCTTGGGGTTTTGATCTAAATGAAGTAAAGAAACTTGCGCGTAACTCACTGGAATATAGCGCTTTAGAAGGTGATGAGAAACGTACGGCAATCAAGCGTTGGGAAGAAAAATGGGCTGATTGGGAAGCCTCCCTTTAGGGATTTGAACACGGATTTTTATGATTGCGCGGATTGTAATGTTAATTTGGGGTCGCAGATTCTATCATCCACTCATTCTATCATTCAACATTATTCCACGTGACGAATATTCAGAATTACATAAACGGCGAGCTCAAGAACCCAACTACCAATCTTTGGTTAGATAATATAGAACCTGCCACCGGCAAGGTGTATGGCCGAATTCCAGATTCAGGAAAAGGCGATGTGCAATTAGCAGTCAATGCAGCTCACGAGGCTTTTCCAGCCTGGGCCAATACCTCGCTGGCAGAGCGCCACCGATTATTGGAAGCACTTGCCGCAGCCATTGAGGCCAATCTGGATGAGC
>JBGCFB010000045.1:0-3252 GCA_045106685.1 Bacteroidia bacterium
TTGGGAGGCCAAGGTCTGAATGCCGCTAGAGCACTTTTGGGTGAACGTATTGCTCTGGTCAATCACAACAACTTGAAAAGACTGGTAAAACGCTTGCCTGTCATTGCAAGAAACTACCTTGAAAACGGAATCAGTCAAAACCTTTGGTATGAGGAAGTAGTGCCTCGCGAAACTCGGTTCTACTTTTTCATGCGAAAGCCCAAAGAGACTCCGGATAAATTCATCGATAAAGAAAGCTTGGAATCATCCGATTTTTTCAACTGTATACTCCCCTTTGATAGTTTTGTAAAAAGTTATGCATCTAATCATGTCCAGGTCGGCGGAAACGCCTCTGTGGGTTACGGCCTTTGTTCACTCCAAACCCTTAACGCCTAATCATCATGCATACCGATACAGATACCCGCATCAATCGCTACCTAGAGCAAGCTATGATAAGACTGGAAAAGCTTCAGGAGAATGAGCAAACTCCTTTTGGAAAGAAAAAGGACAAAGCAGCCGATGCCATGATTGAAAAAGAATACACGGGCTACACGGCCTCCCTGGGAGCTACCATTGTCCAATGCGGATTACTACCTGCTATTTATCTCTATTCACAAACAGACGGACAAGGTAAAGACAAAACATCCTTGCTCGACATCATTTTCGAACTGATAAAAAAGGATGCAGCCAATGATGACAAGGAGTGTAAGTCCCTGCTAGGATATGTACGAAAGTACGGAAGCAAGCTCTCCACCGAAAGACACATTACCGATGCGATAATAGCCCTCAAACTGGCTATGCGCACTTTCCCGATTGACAAAAACTCCCAACCTTCTTAAACCATGTCTGCTAATCCTAAACCCAACCTTGGCTGGTTATTTTATAAGCGCAATTTCGAGAAATTGCCCGACTGGCTCGATGAAACAGATCGCATTTCTGGGCAATCTGAACGAAAGAAAAAGCTAAACGAGCGTTCTGCCAGATTCTACAAAGAATTCAATAAGAAGTTTACAGGCAGGAAGCTTGACGATTCTACTCCTGAAGCTCCGGCTGGAAGCAATGATTTTCAGCTCCGAACAACCTACCCTGGTCTGCTGATCGGAGGCGGCTACAGTCATGAGACTGGCTTGGAGGGGGAGTACAAGCTTGGCTTTCATTTTGACTATACCAGTGGTTTACCCTACATTCCCGGTTCCAGTGTAAAAGGAGTATTGAGGAGCGTATTTATTGATGCACCAGACTTTACTAAGGAGCTACTCAAGCAGCCGCTTGACGGCTCTTCAGGAGATGATCTCAATGAAGCGCAGCTCCGAAAACTGGAAGTACAGCTTTTTGGACCTCGTCAAAAAGATCATGACCAGAAACCGGAAGCGGGTAGTAAGGCTGTATTCCATGATGCCTTTCCGATAGCCGCACATGCTCGTGGTGGTCATTTTCTTGGGAATGATTTTATCACTCCTCATATTAATCGCAAAACTCCAGCCCTCTCCCAATTTACTGACCCGATTCCACTTCAGTTTCTAAAGGTACTTCCTGAGGTAGACTTTCGGTTTGTTTTTAGTATTCAAAATATCGGAATAGAAGGACAAATAATCAAAAAGGAAACGACCTTGAGACTCTTTAAGGATATCCTGTTGCTTATGGGAATTGGAGCAAAAACCAATGTAGGTTATGGGCAGTTTGTCGACCCAGAATCGCCAGACATTCTTGAATCGCTAGGGAGGGATAGTACTATTACTGCAAAATCAAGTGATTTCACTATATCTTCCGAGGCTGCAGCTCCTGCACAGAAGAAGCAAGTTACTCGCAAATCCTGGACACGTCTTAAACGCAGTGAAGTGCTTACCGGTACGGTCATAAACAATGCTGACAAGCATTTTGTAGTCAAGTTGGACATAGATAACCTCGACGAACCAGTCGAATTTGATTATCCAGCATCACATATTTTTCCACCTGGTAGTCGTATCCGTGTTCGCTACGAGAAGCGAGGAAATGATATCAAACTTAGTTTTGGCGGCAGAGCAACCGATTAAGGCAAATAAACAATGAGCGATTAGTAATGATTTAAACCATTGCTAATCGTTCATTATTAATGATGCATCACTCACTCATCCTCTTATTCAACATTTCAAAAACGTGACCTTACAAACCTTCCATCTTGGCTTCGACCTGCCTCTCCGCCCGGGACAACTTTCGCAATTTGCCGGAGCGGTGGCTACCGCGGTGGGCTGGGAAGAAGACCTCTTTCATAACCATCGGGGCGAGGAGCCGGATGCTGCGTTTCACCATCGCTATCCGCTGATTCAGTATCGCGTGTGGAAAGGCAAGGGCGAGCTGTGGGCGGTGGGTGAAGGCTGTGAAGCCATCAAGCGTTGGTTGCATCAGGTTCCTGAGTCCTTGCAGATCGGAAAGGAGCTTATGCCACTGAGGATCAGCAAGCTGCGTGAAGAAAGCCACGAACTAGCCATGCTCTCCGAGCCACACTTTTACCGCCTGATGGACTACATGCCCTTCAACCAGGATAACTACAAACTCTGGCAGGAGGCTCCTCACCTGACGGCCCGCGTCGAGCTGCTGGAGCGCGTACTGACCGGTCATGCGCTGGGCTTTGCGAGTGCGATGGCATACCAACTCCCCGAACGCCTTGAACTACACCTGATGAGTATCCGCGAAACGCGCCAGTTACGCTTCCGTCAGCACAGCCGCCTTGGCTTCAACCTCATCTTCCGCGCCAACCTCGCCTTACCCGACCACATGGCCCTGGGGCATCATGTATCACGGGGTTTTGGCGTGGTCAGTATTGCGGGTGGATAAACGATTAATAATGAACCATTTATTATGGATAATGCCGGGAGTCATTGTAAGTTGTTCATCATTTATTGGTCATTGATCTTTGACGTATTGTTTTCTTTGTTTTCTTTTTTTTTCTTTTTTTTTCTTTCAAAAAGTGGGAGGAAATGACGATCTTAGGGGAGCAAAAGTGGGACATTTCCTGGCTCGCTGGAAGCAAAAACACACTATTTCTATAATCCGAAGTAAAAACAGTGCAATGCATAATACCCCCTGTTTTCATGTTAATAAAAGATATGCTAACTTGCTCACTGTTAGGGAAATAGGACAAATCAAGGGTCGAAGAGCGAGTGCATTTTAGGTTGCATTAAGACCTGCTCTACGGTCATATGCTCAATAAGCTGGACAATTTCTAAGAGCGAGTGCATTTTAGGTTGCATTAAGACCCTCAAATTCATCCATTCTGGACTATTCCTCTACTTC
>JBGCFB010000046.1:0-10348 GCA_045106685.1 Bacteroidia bacterium
CACCTTACATCCCCTTCACCACGCGCTTTACAAGCTTCGCCTCACCCGATGTATACACAACCGTGTACATGCCTGGCGTTTGGCGGTTCAGGTTGATCGAATAGCGACGCTCGCCAGCTGTTACCTTTTGGGCGAAGATGATTTTGCCCATCATATCATAGACGGCGATCTCGCCTTCAGAGGATTGCTCCATGTTGATATGGAATACTCCATCAGTGCTAGGATTCGGGTAGATGCGGAAAGCGATTTCGGGTGTTGATAAAATGCTGGTTTCAGTGTCTACAAAAAGCGTTTCCACCTCCGGATCGAGAAATATCTCTTCCTGCAGTTGCGTAATCGCATAAGCATCCAGCACATCCCAACTAACCGGAACCTGACGCTTGCTGATGTCATCATCCAATACGATCACGATAGAACCTATTTCTCCAAATCCGCTTCGTGATATGCCGTCGGTCCGCGTCCAACCAATATCGAGGCGGCCTTGTACAGAATCATGATACACCATCGTCAGCATGTCTGTTCCAGGATTTCCCAACCAGGAATTTGGAAACAAAATATCAAGACTGCTGGACTTCCACTGGCTGGTGTCATACTGAAGCGACAGTGTCGCGCCATAAGCATTTTGGACAGTTGAATCCAGGTCGCCCCATTCGATAATGTAAGTGACGGTGTCTCCTCGTTTGTAGCTATTTGCAGGTAAGGAAGGCCTTACCGTAAGCGGAATTCCATTACCACTAGCTTTGAAAGCCTGGTGCGTGAAGGTGTAATTTTGAAGAATGGCTAGGGTATCATTGGCGTTGATAATTCCGTCGCCATTACAATCCGCATGGCGGTCATTGAGGATTTTGGGACTTTCTGTAGACCAACTATCAGCAGGCTGCCCAACCCAGTTCAAGCTGGCATTTGCACGTACAGGGCCCGTATTTCCAAACTGCAAACCGATGGGCAAGAGGTCCCGCATGTTGGCGATAAGATCAGAATCAGTGTCGCCAGGATATACTTCCGCGATGCAGTTTGTGTTGAAGGGAAGGAGGTCCTGAGCTGTAACTTGTTTGAAGCTGATGAATACTTTTTGTTGAGGAAAGCGGCCAAGAATCGCTTGCGTATCTGTTTCACACCAGCAGTTGTTGCTTATGTCCCAGCCCGGATACAAAGAGTCCATATAGATCGTCCCTGGTACACATATATCATTATAGTTTAGACGCAGTGCAGGATATAAGCTTGCCTCTGTTGGGGGACCGGTGCCACCTCCAGCCATCGCGTGAGACATCCCCAAAATCCCATACCTCCTCGATGTATCGGTAGCGAAGTACTGATTATAACGAAGAAAAAAAGTATCGTAACGAACAGGGGGAATAGGCATTTCCGCCAAAGAGTCTGGCTCCATTAACATTCTATTATTTTCGAAAATACATTGTTCAAATTTTCCAGCGCCTTGCACCTGAACATAGGATTTTTTGAAATGGGAATGCGTAATGACACCCAATCTAGTCTTCATGTACATGCTTTCAAATAGGCAGGATTCAAATTCAGCAGGTTGACTTCTTTGTCTAAAAAGGGAAGGGGTACTACTTATGGCTCCCGCATCATTGAGCCTGATCCGTACATGCTTAAATGTGGAGTGCTTAAATGTGGTTTTGGCTTTGTGAATCTCAAAATGAAAGTCAGAAAAAGACGAATTCGGAGACCCCAAAAAAGATGAATGCTCAAATAAATACGTTCCCGAAGTATCAATATAAGTTGTCTTATTCCTCAAATGGTTGGGCGTATTGATATTGAAAAAATGAAAACTACAGAAGTGAAATTCATTTGTATCACCACCCAAGAACCCCAATTGTAGCGAATCTCTGATACCCAATTCGAAGGTGACAGAATCCGTAAGACTTCCCAGCGCCATAACGTTACCGCTAAAGGCGAATGTGTCTGTATTGCCAAATTTTATCACCACCCCAGCTTCCAGTGTCAGCGTAGCAGTATCATATAAGTGAAAAGAGTCCTGAATAACATAAGGACTGAATGCCTTGCGGAGTGTGCTGTCGGCCATGATCGTGTCGGTGAGCATGGTTTGGCTAAAGAGCGGAAGCAGAAGCGAAGTAATAGCAATAAGTAATATGAGCCTTTTCATAATGGGGGTTGTTTTATTAGATATTTCGATGATTCAAAAGTAGGGCGAGTATTGAAAATAATTGTCTTCATATTCGGTAAATTATTTCTACATTTATAGTGTTAAAAATGATAATTTACTGTTAATCAGGTGATTACTGTATTTTTTATATGAATTCATTTCGCTTTGTGTCGACTTTTTTGCGTTGTTCTGAGTCAGAAAAGAAAGCTTTCAGGTCGCTCCTGGCTTGTCCCGCGTTTAATACCCGCACCCTGCTTGTGAAATTATTGGATTTTGTCACTGCACATCCAGAAACAGACTTGCAAGATATTTTTGCCCATGTATATCCAAACCAAACCTATGACGCTCGGCGAATCCACTCACTTCTAGGTGCACTATACAAACAGCTCCTTCGTTTTTTGGCTTGGCAAGAAATGAACGAAAGTCCAGAGCAAGAGTCGATATTTGCATTGCAGGCCCTTCGTAAAATGAACGCTGAATCCGCATTCGAGTCAGAAGCCAGGCGATTAACAAAGCACCTTGAAAAACAGACGCTAAAAGATCCCGCCTTTCATTTTAATGCTTATCAGGTGGCGATTGAGGAAGATACATACCTCACCCAACGGCAAGTCCGAAAGCCTAATCAGGCTTTTCAGAAACAGATGGACGCGCTAGATCATTTTTATTTTGGTGCCAAATTCGTTCTCAGTGCGGAGGCCTTATCACGTAATGCGATTATAGGCGGAGCTTACCAAACGCCATTTACAGAGACCATGTGCGAATGGTATGATCAAGCTGGTGATGAGCATATAAAAGGGCCTTGGGTGAAAATTCAGCGACAGCTTTTACGATGCCTTCAGGAACCTGATCAGGCAGAGCATTATGAAAGCTTCATCGCGCTATTGGAAGTGCATAAAGAACTATTGCCGTTGGATTCGTTGCGATATTTATATAAATCCGCCCAAAACTACTGTATCCGCCGCATCAACTCTGGCGATGCACGCTTTCAGAAGGCATTGTTTGAGCTATTCCAGACGATGCTCGATCAAGACCTACTCCTCAACGAACAGCAGCAGATTTCACATTCCGATGTGAAAAATATTGTGACAGTTGCTCTTCGTCAGAAGGCATTTGACTGGACCGATGCTTTTATCAAAAACTATAGTCAGCGCGTGCACACCAAGCATCGTGAAAATGTCACTGCCTACTGCCAGGCGCTGTATGACGCCAATACTGGAAATAATCAGCAGGCGATTCGCCGCCTCCGTGAAGTGAGTTTTACCGATGTGCTTTATGATCTCAGTGCACGGCGTTTGCTCGCTCAGATTTATTATGAGCAGGAAGATTGGGAGGCGCTCAATCATCATTACAATGCTTTCGACCTTTTCCTCCGCCGCCAAAAGCAGCTTTCTACGCATAATCGCAAGAGCCACCTCAACTTTGTTCGCATCCTGAAGGCACTCGCCAAGTGGGAAGAAAGACGCCATTTTCAAAATGCTGAAAAAAATGAAAAGCAAAAGATCACTATCCGAGATCGCATCGAATCTACTGAGCCGCTGGCGTATCGGGAGTGGCTGAGGGAATTGGTGTAGAGGAAGAAGATTTTAAAAATTGGATGCCGTAAGATTCGTATTTTTGCCTATTAAAATCATAGGCCAAGTGCATTGGTGGTCATGAAAACCATTTATGATACAATAATTATCTATTTTTTAAATACTCGCTACTTGATCCTTGATATTCGCTACTCTCGAATGGTTGACAAACACACGAGAGCAGCAAGTATCTAGCAGCAAGGATCAAGTTGTTAAGCCCTTCATGCAAAGCCCATCCACAACCCAAAAAACAACCTTCCCCGTCACAGGAATGACCTGCGTGGCCTGCGCCTCCAGCGTGGAGTCTATTCTCCAAAAAACCGAAGGCGTTGCCAGCGCTTCTGTCAATTTCGCTTCAAACTCCGTCCTGTTGGAATATGACGGCGCTATATCCGATGGCGCATTGCGCAAGCGCCTGCAAAGCGCAGGCTATGACCTGATCGTCGATGTCGAAGACCCCGCCGCTGCCCAGGAAGCTTTACAGCAAAAGCATTATAAAAACGTAAAGAACCGCACCATCTGGTCGGCGATTCTCACCTTGCCGATCTTCATCATCGGGATGTTTTTCATGGACTGGCCCGCAGGAAAGTGGATTTCGCTGGTCTTGACGATTCCTGTGCTTTTTTATTTTGGAAAAAGCTTCTTTATCAATGCCTGGAAGCAAGCTCTCCACGGTAAAGCCAACATGGATACGCTGGTTGCGCTGAGTACTGGAATAGCCTTTTTATTGAGCCTGTTCAATACCTTCTTTCCTGAATTCTGGCTCTCACGAGGCTTGCCGCCACATGTATATTATGAGTCAGCGGCCGTCATTATTACCTTTATTTCATTTGGTAAATTGTTGGAAGAAAAGGCCCGTTCCAATACCAGTTCGGCCATCAAAAAGCTGATGGGCTTGCAGGCTAAAACGCTCAGGGTGATTATTGAAGGTGTGGAACAAACGATTCCGATCGCCGATGTCCGTCAGGGATACACCATTATTGTCCATCCTGGAGAGAAGATTCCCGTCGATGGTAAAGTGACTATGGGAAGCTCCTTTGTCGACGAGAGTATGATTACGGGTGAGCCGATTCCAGTAGTGAAAGAGGCAGGGGCAAAGGTGTTTGCTGGTACGGTAAATCAAAAAGGTAGCTTTCAGTTTATTGCTCAAAAAGTAGGAAACGAAACCCTGCTGGCGAGTATCATCAAAGCGGTGCAAGAAGCGCAAGGCAGCAAAGCTCCCGTCCAGAAGCTGGTCGATAAAATTGCGGGCATATTCGTTCCGGCAGTGCTGTTATTATCCATTATCACCTTTGCGGCCTGGATGTTGTTGGGTGGCGAACAGGCCTTTTATCCGGGCTTGCTTTCTGCTGTTGCTGTGTTGGTGATCGCCTGTCCTTGTGCGCTCGGTTTGGCTACTCCTACAGCTATCATCGTCGGAATGGGCAAAGGCGCGGAGCATAATATGTTGATCAAAGATGCTGAAAGCCTGGAATTGGCGCATAAGCTGGATACTGTTATTTTGGATAAAACGGGGACGATTACTGTCGGTAAACCCGCGCTTCAGCACATCGAATGGGCGTCGGAGGAGGCGCGCAAAGGCGCCGCAGGCGTTCTCCTGGCCATGGAGTCTCGCTCTGAGCATCCGCTGGCTGAGCCTGTTGTTTGGGATCTGATGATGAAAGGGATGATGTCCGCTCCGCTGGCCGAATTTGAAAGCATCACAGGAAAAGGACTAAAGGCCCAAACGGTAGACGGAACGCACTATGTCGTTGGAAACCGAAAACTGATTCACGAGCAGCATATTGCGATAGATGCTTCACTGAATAAGCTCGCCAATGACTGGGAAGCCGATGCTCAAACGGTGGTGTTTTTTGCTGACGAAAAAGCGACCCTCGCCATTCTTGCATTTTCTGATACGATTAAGGAAAATGCCAAGAACGCTATCGAAACATTGCAGCAGCAAGGCATCGCGGTGCACATGCTCACAGGTGACAATAAGCAGACCGCGCAAGCGGTGGCGCAGCAAATAGGACTTGCCGATTTTCAGGCGGAAATGCTTCCCGCAGATAAGGCCAATTTTGTACAAAAACTCCAACAAGCAGGCCACACTGTAGGCATGGTGGGCGACGGCATCAATGACGCTCAGGCTCTCGCCCAGGCCGATGTAAGCATCGCCATGGCGCAAGGAACCGACATCGCGATGGACGTCGCAAAAGTTACTTTGATGACCTCTGATTTGGAAGTCATTCCCAAAATGATCGCGTTATCACGCAAAACGGTTAAGACGATCCGCCAAAATCTGTTCTGGGCTTTTATTTACAATATTATCGGAATCCCTATCGCCGCCGGAGCTTTGTATCCATTTAGCGGCTTTTTACTCGACCCGATGATCGCCGGAGCAGCGATGGCCTTGAGTTCCGTTTCGGTGGTTTTAAGTAGCTTAAGGATAAAACGCTTTACTTAGGATCACGGTGAAAAGCTGTGGTTTCCCGCTACTTCCCGTCAGATTTCATACGTGTATGCCAGTCTTCTACATTTACCATCGTGTCGCCTATGATAGACTCATCGAGGTCATCCATAGCTTTTTCGGCCTCATGGGTTTTAAACATTTCTACAAGCGCAATCGCTTCAGAACTGCTCCTTAAAATTTGTATAGACTCTACTTCACCATACTCTTGGAATATCTCCAATAGTACAGCCTTAGTCACGTCTGTCGAAATCGGTGAAATACGTAACTTCATGTGAGAAATTTATTTTTTGATATTAAATGCATGTTGAAAAGGATGCTTATCTAACGGATAATCGGATAAGTCGGCGGTAAATATGCGCCAGCTTTCGGGAAAAAAAAGCAATTTTTAAATAAAAAAGTAAAGACCATCATTCATGACAGCCAAAATGAAGCATAAAATGTTCATTTTGGCTGCCTTGAGATGCGGATAAATATTGGATAAAAACACTTCCAGAAAAAACCTTTATGATAACCTATATATATACGATCACCATCGTAGTTGGTACAGTATTACTAGCCTTCATCACGAATCGTTTTATGAGTCGCTACATCGCCAAAATAAAGGCCGACTCCGATAGTGACCCTACCACATTTCAATTCATGCGTAGGATCCTGTTGATTGGAATTTATCTGGTCGGGATAAGCCTCGCGATTTATACTGTGCCTGATTTAAGGAATGTAGCGCAGTCTATGCTCGCAGGTGCAGGAATTGCTGCCGTCGCGATAGGCTTTGCCTCTCAGGCAGCCCTATCCAATATCGTCGCGGGGATATTTATCGTGATTTTTAAACCCTTTAGAATACATGACCGCATCGTCGTTAAAGACACGATTACAGGTATCGTGGAAGATATTACGTTGCGCCATACCGTCATCCGCAATTTCGAAAATCGCAGGGTCGTCATTCCTAACTCGATCGTCAGTGCAGAAGTGATTATCAACTCTGACCTCATCGAGACAAAAGTATGCCGATGGGTCGATGTCGGAATTGGATATGGAGCTGATATTGATCTTGCCAAATCAATCATGGCCGAGGAGATAGCGAATCATCCGCTCTCTATTGATAATCGAAGTGAGGAAGACAAACTAGAAGGAGTCCCAAGGGTTCCTGTCAGGGTGATGAGCCTTGGTGATTTTTCGGTGGGCTTGCGTGCCTGGGCCTGGGCCGTGGATTCTGCCGATGGCTTTGCTATGCATTGTGATATTCTCGAAAGCATCAAAAAACGCTTCGATGCAGAAGGTGTCGAGATTCCATTCCCATATCGCAACGTAGTGATGAAGAGCTGATCTTTTCGTTTGAAAGAAAAACAGTCGCCTTGCCACTTAAGTGGCAAGGCGACTTGTGCGCGCGCGACTTGTACGCTAAAGGCAAATTTTCGTTGGAATAGAAGACTTAAGGCAATGTTTAGTTGAAATCCCTAGCTCTCCTTCACCTTACATGTACTCGCTCCAATAAGGGTGTAAAGCGGGCAGAAGCTTACAAAGCTGGTCAACGCCAATACTGCGCCGGCAACAAGTAATACCACACCGAGTGTGCCGCTGATGATATTGGTGAAAAATAAGGCAGCAATAACCAGCGCAACAATGATTCTGACTGCGCGGTCTGTCATTCCCATGTTCTTTTTCATGATCTTTTTGTTTTAATTGATACACACAAGAACGTGAATATCTTTCATCCGCTTAGTGACCTATGTTACACAAGCATTTGTCTTTTGTCATGTTTTTTATTCATTAACTCACCCGACCATGCGTACTTTTTTGATCATTTTTATCCTAATAAGTTTTGGGGAAAGCTTCGCCCAATCCGTTGATACACTTCGCCTCAAAGCACAAGGCTCTTTTTTGATTTCCTCCTTGCGATCAGAGGAAGGGACTTATCGAGGCCCCATTAAGATACAATTGGTTGGTGCCAGTAATGTTGAAATAAAAGCTCCTCAGAATAGCCCAAAGGCATTTTTTACCCTATCAGGAAGCTGGCTCAATCAGCAAAGTCAGGCAGCAGCTTCGCCTGTTCTAAATGGCTTTTATGGTTCCCGTGTATTGATGCTTCAAGATGGTATTCGATTGAATACCAGTGCATTAGGTTCAGGATCGCATGCTATTTTGAACATGATCGATCCTTTCAATATAGAACGAATGGAGGTGCTTTCACATCAAGGTGCCGCGCAATACGGTACCGATGCCATAGGCGGCTTAGTACATGTTTTCAGCAAAGAGCCAGTCTTCAGTAAAGGCTTTTCCCAATCGGCTACGATGTACGGACGCTGGATGTCTTCCAATATGGAGTGGAGCACCCGCTTCGAAACGGAACTCACCAATCGGCGATTCGTCCTTAGAGTAGGAGGATCATTGCGCGACATTGGAGATTTGCGTGTAGGAAAAGGGAGTGTGCTGGAAAATAGCGGATTCGGACTCTGGGAAGGCGACGCTAAGCTTATTTGGCAAGCAGCCGCTCAGCATAAGATTAAGCTCTCGTATGACCGCTTACGACAGCATAGTATACATGACCCTTTTCGGGAAGACAGCGAGTTTTACACACAATATCGGATCGACCTTCGGCAGCGCGAACTTGCCTGGCTAGCCTGGGAATGGGCCGGTTTTAAAAAACGAAATATCGCTACACTGAGACTCTCCTGGCAACGCAATGAAGAACAGCGTAGCATACAGCCAGCCAGCAATCTTCCGTTTAGAAATGAATTCGACACAGCGCAGTCACTGGGTCTAAGCTGGCAGTTGGAAAAGGTGCTGGCGCCTCACTGGCAGACGACCACAGGTGTGGAAGGATACTATGATCTAATCGGCTCGGGTACCCAACTGGATTCCTTTCCTGCGATAGCATCTGGTGCCTTACCCAACGGAGCATCAGCTTTACAATTAGGCGTTTTTTCCATTCACCGATTCGTAAAGGGACACTTTCAGCTTCGAGGTGGCCTGCGATATTTTATTCACCAAAACAACATCCCAAACTCTCCAATAGCTGAAACGGAGCGTCGTTTTGAGGGCTTGGCAGGATTTGCGACACTTTCCTGGATGCCCAGAAGAGGCATGCTCAGCAAGCCTGTTTTTCTGTCGTACCAAAGCGGCTTTCATGCGCCCAACCTCGCCGATATGGGCGCTGTGAATGACCGTGATGTAGGTTTCGGTGTGCCTTCGGCTGGGTTGATGACAGAGCGGAGCCATACGATTTCGGGAGGAACGAGTCTCTTGATTCTGCGAAATGCGCTGTCGCTATCTTCTTTTTATACGACATTGAATAACCCTATCATCCAGCAGCAAGGAATTTGGCGAGGAGACTCGACCATGATGGGCCAGCCGATTTGGGTCAGAACGAATGGCGAACGCGCCCGCATTTGGGGAGCGACGATGGCGTTTGGAGGTTATTGGTATAGGCTGGGGCTGCGTGGCAAAATTCAGGCGACCTATGCCCAGGGCCAAACAGCCTCAGGCGATCAGCTTCGCGGTATCCCGCCTTTTAATGGCCGCGCTGAAGTCTCGTTTGATAAGATTCGTCACGTCATGATTTATGCTTCCTGGCAATTTGCAGCCGCGCAGCGGCGCCTTTCTCCCATCGAATTATCCGATATCAGCATTGCCAAGGAAGGCACCCAATCATGGAACAGCCTCAACCTCTATGCAACTATCTATCCTGGCAATCGCCTGCTTGTTCACCTCGGCCTGTATAATATCCTCGATGAAGCCTATCGCCTGCACGGCTCTTCTATCGACATGCCTGGAAGGCATGTGCTACTGTCGCTGAGGTACAAGTTGGTGAAGCATAAGGAGTAGGGTTTGAGGATAGGGTAAAATTGCTGCGTTATTGGTAGAGACGTTGCATTGCAACGTCTCTACAGCGAACCTTTTGAAGGTTTTTGTTAATTTCGGGTAGAGAGCATTCATGAATTCTTTCTACAATGCAAGAGCCCCAAGGCTACGTCAATAAATCCCATTTTTTATGCAAAAGACCTCTCCAGAAGCACATTCCAAACTAGAAACGGCCTTGTCGCTTTTTCAAAAAGAAATGCTCACCCTCTCGCAAGCTGCCAGGTTTTCGGGCTTACATGTTAGTCAGTTTCAAAAGGAATTGGGTAAAAGAAAAATCCCAGTGCATTACGATGAGGCGATGTTGGAAAATGATATTGCGACGTTAAATAAGCTTTTTCAGTG
>JBGCFB010000047.1:0-7924 GCA_045106685.1 Bacteroidia bacterium
TGGAGCTCAAACATGGAGAAGCCATGATGATCTACCAACCTTAAGCTCCTCTGGAGCTTTTCCGCCAAGGCGGAAGATGTATAAAGCGTGAGCTTGTCATCATTACACATATTGCAGGCGTTAGCCTGTATTAACACTCGATATGACAACCCTTTAGCCTTTTTGGCTTCGTTAGACAACTACATTGCAATTTTTATCAAAAAAAAATAAATTGTACTTCGCTAATCGTCATTCTGTAATCTGCAATTGGCTTCCACGAAAATCTACCGAATCAACGTAACCGTCCCCGTCCTCTCCAGCTTTACCGGAGCGAATCCAGTTCGAGGATTGTCGGCTTGAATAGTTCCTCTGATAAAATAGACATAGACGCCTTCTGGTACCGATTGTCCTAAAAAGGTCCCGTCCCAGCCTTGACCTGGATTATTTGTTTCAAAAATCACATTCCCCCAACGATCATAAATCAGCATCAGGAAGTTTTGCACTCCTATATTGACTGAAAAAAAGCGCTCATTATGGCCGTCTCCGTTCGGTGAGAAAGCATTTGCAATGTCGAAGCCAGGCTCCTCTGGAGCGACGCAAAGACCTCTTCGGGCCGTGTCCGTGCAACCGCCTTCATTTTCTATCACCAACTGGACGTAGTACGAATCGACACGCGTGAACTCGTGATTAGGGCTCTGTCCAGGCGCATAAGTATAGGTGGACCCATCGCCCATCGACCAAGTGCCCATGATTCCACCGGTGCTTTGATCAATGATTTCAACCTTCGCTTCAGGAATCCTCAGGCACTCATCAGAAGGATTGATAATAAAATCTGCTCGTACAAATGGATAGAAAGGAATATCCGCAGTGGCGGTTTTCACACAACCCGAAATCAGGTCACGCACTCGCACAGGATAGTTGAAACCTGTCGAAGCGCGAAGCGTCGCTTCCCCTACTGGAGGACTAGTCTCCCAAAGGATGAAATACTGGCTAGGGCCATTAATTGTGGCCGTAGCATAACCCATACTTCCAAAGCACTGCCGTGGGCTCGTAGAAATTTCAATTTGAAAATCAGGGCTCACTTTAATATACACCTCATCCGAAACAGGCTCAGTACAGCCATCAGTTAGCGTGACAGTATACGTCGTACTCGTTGTTGGATTGACGGGATAAGAAGAACCTTGTCCTCTACCTGGGTTCCAGCTGTATTGGAAATTGCTGGTAGAGCCACCGCTTCCACTTGCTCCAAGGGTGATAAATTCGTCTGGACATATCGAGTCTATATCAAACGCGACCACTATTTGAAGTGGGTCACCTACCGTCACCACAAAATTCGTATTTCGCTTACAAGCCCCCTGCCCTATTTCATAAAAAAGCTGATGCTGCCCAGGCCCTGCAACTGAGGGATTAAAGCTATTACCATTGATACCCGGACCAGAGAAGATTCCTCCAGTTGGATTGCCTGTAACAATGATATTGGTGTCACGATAGCAGTACAATGGCTCAAGGCCTTGAATTTGAGGTACGACAGGCGCATAGACATCGATCTCCATGGAGTCAATGCAGCCATTGGGGCTTTGGTACAAAATCCTATGGGTGCCTATTCCTGCAAGTAAGGGATCAAATGTTCCGGTCATATTCGTACCTGGGCCGGCAAAATCTCCGCCAGCAGGCGTAGCTTGAATTTGAAATGAAGGCGTTCCATTACAAATACTTATGTCGGCCGGCAAAGCGGGTCCTTCCACAAAAACGGTAAGCGTATCGCGACACGTATTTGCATCATATATCAGCAAATGCGTTCCAGGTCCAGCAACAGTTGGATCAAAGGTTCCAGGAAAGTCCGGATCGGTTATTCCAGCTCCCGTCCAAACGCCGTTGGATGGCGTGCGTCGCAGATTCTGCCAATTCAACGCAATCGAGTTATCAGCACTACAAAATTCAAGACTATCATTCCCAATATCCGTTTGACGTACAAACATGACGACTCTCGCCTCGCACCCGTCTACCGTATAGATCAGCGTATCATTCGAATTGCGACCACGAACCCGAGGGTCGTACAATCCGGTAAGCGGGTCAATAATTCCTATTCCACTCCAGGCGCCTCCGGCAGGGCTCGCAGCTGGCAATACCCAGGGATTCTGTTGAGGGCAGGCACGTTGGGGGCTTTGTACTTGAATATTTTTAACAAAAACATCTAAGGTCTTCGTGCAACCAAAAATGCTATAGGTCAATGTATGCATACCTGGACCGGCAGTGGCAGCACTAAATTGACCTTGGTTATTGATTCCTGTTCCAACCCAATCTCCACCACGCGGAGTAGCTCCCAAATCAAAGGGAGCTTGCGATTCACAAAGTGTATCAATATTGGGAAGGCTTATGGTATCTACGAAAACAAATGCTGAATCTCGGCAACCATTTGGCGCGTCATAATAGACCAAAAACGTATCGGGGAATGTGGCTGGCACTTGAAAGAGGTTTCCAAAGACGATATTGGGGCCAGACCAGGTACCAAACTGGGGGCGACCTGTGAGTGGCATGTTGCCACTATTGGGGCAGGCTGCCCAAGGTCCGCCGGCATCGACATCAGTGACTGTTATGTCTTGGCCTCCGTCACAGCCATTAGGTCCTATGTATGTCACGGTATGATTTCCGACTCCAGCATCTGCCGGATCAAAAGTGCCTAAAACGGCGTCGACTATTCCAGGTCCTGACCAGCGGCCGCCCACGGGCGTAGCCGTTAGCGTCGTGGCAGCAGCAGAAACGCATATCGTGATAGGAGCAGCAGTAGTAGGAGTTGGTAATACCGTTACGGTTACACTGTCTGTGGCGGGTGTAGAACCTGCTTGGTCTGACACAGTCAATCTGTAGGTTGTGGTAGTTGTAGGGCATACTTGCTGCGGTCCTGGACCGATGAGACCGCCTGACCAGGCATATTGGTACGTCAAAAAATCCCCTCCTTCTACCATAGCAGTAAGCTCTGTGCAATCGCCTTCACATATCGTATCATCGCGAGCAGTTAGGTCAAGCCTTAATGGACAATCCCGAACAGCAAATGAGTCAGTCGTAACAATCGTCCACAAGCTGTCGCAGGCATCAAGGAAATAACTTCGATAGGTAAGGCTATAATACCCACTTTCATTTAGGCCAGGTGCAATCGTGATTTGAGCAGCCTGAGTACTATCATTGATACAGCCTACTGCTACCGCGCTGACGATTGAATTAGGCTCGACGCCATCTATACTAAAGTGGCGTCCAAGGAGCGAATCGCAATGGACAGGCTCTGTAAATTGAGCGATAATCACATTGCTGGAACAGGTTGGAGCAAATGCGCTCAGGTCAATCTCAGGGAGCGCTGGCGTATCGATTTTGGTGGTCCAACTTGCGGTCCAGCCTGTGCAGGTCACGTTGGCATCTGAAACAAAATGAAATGTCAAGTAGCCTCCTGAGGAAACGATCGCCGGAGGCGTATTGGTACCACTATATCCACCTCCAATCTGTGTGGCAAATGTGTCTTGCCCGTCAAAAATGCGTAGCACATCGTAGGTTCGCTCTGTGCAAAAAGAAGTGAAGTTCAGCGAGATTGAATTCGCTCCAGGAACGCAAATCGTGAAGGTATAATTTTCATTATGGTCATAGTGACCAGGCGTAGTTCCTTCTGCACTTCCCAGCAGTGTTCCTTTACAATCGTTCACAAGCATGGTGCGCATATTATACACCGTTTGGCTTGTGGCTGTACCCAGTAGGAAGAGAATAAGAATATAGGTTCGGAAGAAGTATGGCTGCTTCATGCGTTTTTTATTAAAAACATTTCTGTTGAATTGGTTTTGTGTTTTGCGTTATGGGTTTAGCGTTAGGACAGGTTTAAAATTTTAAAAAGAACCCAAAACACCAAACTCACAACACTCAACAAAATTCTTGATCTACCGACTGACCTTGATGGAAGGAGCCTCCACAGGCTCACTCAAATTACCTGCTCTATCACGAATTGAAACCGTTAGACTAATCGTCTCTTCCGTTCCGTTTCCCAGTAAAAAAAAAGGATTCAATTTGATCGCGAGTGTACCCTGAATAGGGATATTGCTATCAAGTGGTGCCAATGGCTGAACATGGTACTCATCGGCTTGATCCAATCGGCTATCTTGGACATAAAGTACCGCTTCGTCTGGGTCTTCAGATCCCAAGTCACCATCACCATCTTCATAATAAAGAATCAGTGTCACCTCATTTTCAAATTCACTTATAGCATCTGGGCTGATTGACTCAACCCGAAGTAATGGCTTGCTTTCTGGCAGCATGACATCTTCTGCACAGGCTGACCAAAGCAGGCTCATTATCGCTATTAGAAACCATTTTTTTTGCATAAAATTCCTTTGAGTAGACGGTTACTTTTTAAGCTGTTGGCTATTTGCTTTTGGCGATTGGCTTGGGACTGGAAATGTTCTGACTTATTTAAAAAGATGATCTAAAAGCCTTATTTCAATAATAACATTCCGGCCAAAAGCTAACAGCCAAGCGCTAAAGGCTTATTTGCTATTTATTTTATTATCACTGAAAAATAGCGCTTAATATATGAATTAGCGCCGTTTCCTGGCAGTTCTGTTCTTTCAGGTTGACCTGGGTCGGTCACTTTTACACGAACATAGAACTGGGTATTGGGAGGAATTCCAGAAAGATCAAAAATTGCTTTGTGCACATAATCAACTTGTCTTCCGAGATAGCTATTTCCAGAACGTGGCGAAACCACTGACAAGCTTAGCACCCTTGCATTTGAAAAATCATTCAAGCTTTCGGACACTAATAATTCTGGCTGTCCCAAATCAATCGCATTCACGTTATCATCATCCAGAGAGACCCAGATGTCGATACTAGGCGTACTGCCAGGCACTACAATAGCGCCTTTATTGCTTTCTCTTGGAATAGCGTTGGTGTTGCCAGGCACGAAGGCCTCAAGGCCCAAAGCCGTCGGCTGAAGGTCAGTTCCACTTGCAGCATTTCCGAAAATATCCTTTGCGCCACCATTGATCCAGGAACGGATACGCTGTCGGTATTGATCCTTTTTCTCCTCCCAATCAGAATCAGGCTCCAAAGCAAGTGGCATGATACCAGACTGCCCGTCGATATCCTCGTTCAGGCGGTTCCACAACACTGATGCATCAGCATCTCCAGGCACCACTCGATAGGTATAATTTCCGGCTGGATTATTTTTGATGATTGGGTGAAAAAGCAAGGTATTGTAACTGCTTTCTACCGTGCGAAAATCGGGCTCAAATGTCCCATCATGGCAACCAGAATTAGCACAAGTAGGACTGAATATATCCTGATGAAGTGCTGTAATGCTAATCGGATCCAGGTCTGGTATAGGGTTCACAACGGTGGTGTCCCGAGGTAAATTATCAAAAGGATTGTCGGGCGCCTTTGGTTCTTCGCAAGCTGCCAGGAGCCAAAGGAGTCCAATCGCAAATCCGATTATATATGGCATTTTTTTCATTGATTCTCAAATTTCCAATTTCCATTCAGTATTCTCCAATTCATCTGATGCCATTATTTGAATGGAGATTGCAGATTAGTGATTCTAAATTTGTGATTTTTGTTTTAAATCAAATCCGATCAAACAAAGATCTTGCTCTGGGCGACAGTAGGCCAGTATTGATGACGGTATCTTTGATGCCAAATACATCTGCAATTGTAGGGACCATATCGGCAGATTCTCCGATCGCGTTTCCTTCATCTCCGATCACAAGATTAGCGTCAATATTAGGTCCAGCCATGAGGCCGAATATTCGTCTTGCATTCGCATCACTATGATCATATCCAAGCCAATCATTTTGATCTTTAATCGGATTGGGATTCAAATTGCGGCCACACTCAGGAAGCGCAAGAAAGACCGTATCGTTAGCCATTTCAGGAATTTGGTTCTGGATATAATCCCATAGCCATCCTACACCATGATCGGCGCGGTGAAGATTCCTAAGGTAGTTTGTAAAGTTACCATGACAAGCGTCTACTGAGTTCAGGTTAATCACTGTCAACTTTGGCTTAAAGCGCTGCATCACTTCAGCGGCATAGCCTATTGTCGTCAGGTCAGGGTTACCGCCGATAGGTGGACGCGCCACTGTGCCGTTTTGGGTCTTATCAAACGTGTCGTCAATGAACTGCTTGATCGCAAATTTCTCTTCTGCGGTATTCCCAATACTGCCGATGGTTTGAGCCGCTTTTCTGAAATTATTATCCAGAAAAAACTTCATCTTATACATCGGATCGAGTTCATACTCAGGGTGATACACCTTTGCATTATTAAGATGCTTAAAGCCATCAGCTGAAAACGTAACAGTCGGTGCGAGGAAATTTGCAGCGTACTGTGGGCCATAATCAGGGTGCGAAGAATGGTTGAGTAATGGAACTGAATTGCCGATTCCATTTCCTACAAACCACACGTCGGTAGCTTTCATTCCAGCATGGCGTCGCAAATATTCAAATATGGTCGGATTGATAGGCTTTTGCTTAAGTCCCTGAGAAACGATCGTATTACCCTGAACAGCAACATTCAATCCTCCATAATGCCCCACCTGAGTAGCTCGCATTTCTTTAAAGAGTACTCCCTGTTCTTGCAAAGAGCGATTCAAGATCGCGGGGATAGGAATCTCGCCAGGGCGGCTGGCATCAGTTCCGTATACAATTTTGTCCGAAGGAGCTTCTCCTTTGAGCATATTGTACATGATATTTCCAGGAATGCGCTCGTTCTGGCTGCCGTCAAGGTATTGCATTCCCACAGATTCCTGCTGGCGTACTCCACCAGCAAAAAGTACCATCACTACATGGCCTGCTTTGGTATCATTTGTTTTGGCAAATAGTCGTCCGCTTGGAAGAATGTATGGCATCCCTATAGCCACACCCGACAAAGCAGCAGCTTTTTTAATAAATGACCTGCGTTCCATAGTAGATTGTTTTCTTGTAACTATAAAGGTGTGCTAGTTTTGTGTTTGGGGTTAAGAGTTTTGAGTCAATGTCTCTTTTTTCAACCCAAAACACCAAACTCCCAACCGTAAACAAATGCTATTTTTTAGTAAAAGCGGTATTCCTCAGATAGAGCAAAAGAGAAATAAACCATTTCACTGGTAAAGTTGGGGTCGTTCTTGATCATGTTTGTGAGAAAGGTTTTCTCTGCTTCTGTGGGTGGCCTAACGAAAAATCGTTCGTAGGTTTCTTCAATAAAAGCTGGAATATCATCACGCATGATTCCATCATCCGGCAACTGCACATCCTCACGATTCATAAAATTGCTAATCACAATTTCGAGCGCGAGCTCTTTGTCTCCAATCGACTCGATCAAGCGGCGAATCTGTACCATCTCTTCAGGAGAAATCGCACGCTGAAATAAGTTCGCATGAAGGATCGCCAAATACTGATCAATGGTCTTCTCTTTGCCTTTTTCCACTCCTGGACCCAATACCGTAACTTCCTCTATATCATATAGATAGCCATTATTATTTTGGCACGAAGAAGAAAATACCAGCACTAAAGCCAGACTTAGAATCGTGTATACATGCTTCACATTCAACATGGTAAGTATTTGGTTAAAAGCGTGCGTACTCATCCGTAAGGAGAATATCGCGTTGTACTTTTTGATAGTCTTTCGTTAGGTAAAAATCCTCGAGCGCTTTCGTTGTTTCCGCAGCGGAAGGCTCCCGTGCAAGTAAACCCTGGTACGCCCAACGCACCATTCCCTCATAGCATTCGCGCGAGTTCGTAAGCACGCCAATATATTCCAGCTTATTTCCTGCTGACTGGCCCAATATCACTTCAGGCTGACTGAATTCAATAATTTGAAAAGCGCGATCAAATTCATCCTGAGTATGAAAACGGAAAAATAAATCATTGAAAGATGCCCGGATAAAGTTGATGGAATTCATATTTATTTCATCATAGACCGAGTTAAAAAGCATGT
>JBGCFB010000048.1:0-10249 GCA_045106685.1 Bacteroidia bacterium
GTTTTTTACCAAATGGCTGGACGTATCGCTACCCGATTCAAATATCAATTGATCCAGCAGGAACGATTTTGGATGGTGATGGTCAGGCTCCGGAAGTCTATAGTAAGAATACTCCGGCTGACATCGATAATGGCGTAGACAGGGTGCTTGAAGATGCGATTCAGTATTTGTTTGATGAATATGGGATAGAGTAGAAACCTTAGAAATTATCACGATTCCTAATCTGATCCCTTCGGGGCATTCAGGAGTAGAGAAAAGGCATGACTTTTCTATACAGAGGGCGGTATATCTTGTGGTATTTAACCCAAAAAAATAAACCGTATGATAACACCCAATTTAATTTAGAGAGGCAATGAATCAGAAAACCACATAGCTGTTAACCTTATATCAGAATTCTCCATTGCTGATAAGAAGGCCTATTGTGGCCTTCTTCATCTAAAAACAGCTACTACCCTATTATGAAGAAAACCATTCTCTACGCAACGCTATTCTTACTATCACTCCCGTTGGCTGCACAAGTTGGTCTCAACCTTGAGTGGAAGCAGGAAATCAATAATAAGTCAGGTGCTAAAGTCAAGGAATTGCACGCCGTTCATGCGACTGCTGGCGGAACCATTGTAGCGGGAAGCGCTTCCTCTCAAGGAGGCATTTCACTATATGCCGCAAAGCACCAACCGAGCGGACAGCTCTTGTGGGATACAACGATTACAACTTCCAGTCTCAGCATTTTCAATTTCCTGGCAGAAGACGCCCAGGGCAATATATATGCAGCAGGAACCGAGGTTACCGGCGGTTTTTTTGATCGTCAGACGCATTTTGTAAAGCTCAATAGCAGCGGTCAGGTACAATGGCATACAACCTACCAGGGAGTCTTAGGACCCTTTGCGACGGTGACCGACTTGAAAGTAGTAGGGAGCAATGTCTATATGTGCGGCAATGAGTCGGCGATTGGCGGGAGACGCTCTGAATATGGCTTCCTGGTCAAATTCGATCTGGACGGAAATGTAGTCTGGGAAAAGCGCTACGATCCTGGAGTCATCACCAATTTTGAGTCTATCGCTATCGATAATTCCGGAACAGTAGTAGTTGCAGGCTCAGCCGACGGGGAATATGCATTTCTAGCAGTGCAATATAACAGTACAGGAAACTTTGAATGGCAATACCCTGACACAATACCCGATCAGTTTGATGAGCAATACTTCAAGGATGTAGAGATCGACGCCAGCGGCAATGTATATCTGATTGGCTCTGAGGAAGTAGGCAGCTTTGAAAAAGATATCGTAACCTATAAAGTCGATGATATGGGCGCAATGATCTGGGAAGGGCGCTTTAATAATCGTGATGAGAATGAAGGCGTAACAGTACGTATCGCTCCCAACGGCAATATCTATGCAATCGGCGATAAGGAAATCAGCTTTGACGATTATGCACTTGTGATTGCGTACGATGACGCAGGAAATAAGCAGTGGGAATCCGATTATGTCATCGATGACAGAACCACAGTGAAAGGTGTTGAGATTACATCAAATAGCGAAATATTTCTGGGAGTGCAGGAATTTGACTCACTCGGTTTTGTCAAATTTTCTTCTACTGGCGTACAGCTCGCGAGTAAAACATACGGCCAGGATGAAGTTGATTTTCTAACGGGCATTTCGCTAAGCAATAATGACCTTGTAGGAGTAGCTTATAAGCGTGACGACACGCAGTCGGCCCTTTTCTCCTTACAAAATAGCGACCTATCAGAAAACCAGGTAACGATCACGACCGGCCTTCCATTGAGCAATGCACAGCCGGGAGCTATGACCAATGACAACAACCACTTGTGGATTTCATCCTTTGCTGACGCTGGCGATACGGGACGTTTTTCTATTCAAAAAATGGACTTAGCGGGAAATCTGATTTGGGAAAAAACGAAATCATACGAAAGCACTAATCAGCGTTTCGAATATCTTGCTCATGACGGTTCAGGCAATATTATTGGCCTATTTCAGAACAATACGAGCATTAGTGTTGGTCATTTGGGTTTGGTGAAATATGACGCTTCAGGCGTGGAGCAGTTTACTGTTTTGCTAGATAGCGCAAGCGTTTATCGCGCAGGCGGATTGGCAGTAGATAACGGTGGCGACATCTATATTAACGGTTATAATACTGGGACGAGGCGCATGTTCCTCTCTCGCTATAGCGCTGCAGGTGTCCTTCAGTGGACCAAAGATTACGTGAGCCCATCCACAACATTTCCTTTTGCAATAGGATTCGAGATGGAGTACACGGCTCAGGGCAAACTGGTTATTGCAGCTGATCATAAAGGCGCCAATAATGATAATGACCTCCACCTGTTTCAATATGCGACCGACGGAACGCTGGAGTGGCATAAGGATGTAGCTGTTAGAGGCGGAAATTCCACGGATTTCTCAGGGATGGAGATTAGCCCAGCGGGTGACATCACCGTTTTCGGCACTTCGAGTATCGGAAGTTTCGTCGCTGCGCGATTCGATAAAGACGGAACGCTCGTCTGGGATGATAAAGGCAGCTTGCCTGCAACGGGTGCCCCGCGCAGTATGGCCATCGACGGTCAGGGCAAAGTGCACTTGTGTTTTTCGACCTCTACGCACTTTAACCTGCGCATACTTGATGCTTCCGGCGCCTTTGTAAGCGATCACCAATATTCGATTCCTTCTTCGGGAGGCTTCTTTTTCCCAAGATATGCTGCCATTTCAAGCGGCAACCTGGCAGTCTTTGGCGATCATATCATGCGCGGCCAAACCGTCCCCTTTGAGATGCTTATCGACAATCAGCAGAACCTTATATATGCACGTCTTGACTCATCCACCTTTGCCCAGCCGAAGGCCATCATGACGGATCCATCAGACAATGTCTACAGCCTTGACCTCAGGGGCGACCTGCAGTTGGCTGCAGGATATCGTGGCATGCGTCTACGCAAGTTCAATGTTGGGACCGTGGGCATTGATGCCCTTCCTTTTGGAGAAAAAGACGCCATGAGCGTGTATCCCAATCCTACCAACAGCAAGCTTACTGTAGCCCTGGATGTTCCTCAGCCAGGCATCTACGAACTCGCCATATTTGATCTTCATGGAAGAAAAATAGCGAACCTTCACAAAGCAAAATTGCCATCCGGCTCCACAAGCATCGGCCTTCAGTTACCTGCCAATATCCCTGGCGGAACTTATCTACTCGGCGTGAAATCTGATCATGGAACGGCTTTCCGTAAGGTGAGTGCGGTGAGGTAGTGCTATAGGCTTGGATTAGCACCAGTCCTCTCCACTGTCCAGAAATCCAAGCCAGCAATGAGAGCTGCCCTACACATAAACCCTGCTCCTTATTCGGTAGCAGGGTTTTCTGTTTTCTGGGATGAAAACACCATATGATTAAAGATAGAAAATGGCATAATTACCGAGACTGCGAAAAAGACAGGAATCATTAAGCCTACCGCGCATGCCACCGCAAATGCGGCAAAAGAAGCTAAGAAAGCCTCTTTAAATACATCCATTCGCTTGATCAGAAAAAGATGAATCACTCCGAGTACATACACCGGAAGCGTTATGGAAGCCCCTCCCACTAACACAAACGAAACGATGCTTTCAAACATTGAGCCATCAGCGTCATAATCATTTAGGAAAAAGGCTCAATGCGATGCCAAGGGAGATGATTTCCAGTGCAGGAAAAATGATATTGAGAGCGCGGGCATTTTTCATAACTCACTCCCCCGCCAATCCCAATATATCCTTCGGTAGTACGACCGCCTTTTCATAGCCAGTAGCACTTGCGTTGATCATGGCGAGGCCAATCTGCGTGGTGTTGACGACGGAGTTGGGCGCGATGGCTTTGATGAGCTTGATCAACCAGGTGAGGTTGTTGATGAGTACGCGATACAGCTTGCTGCTCGGCTGAATGCCGCGAAGCGGGATGATGGCTCCCGGCCGAAAGGCGAAGGCTTGCTTAAACCCTAGTTTGATGACATCCTTTTCGGTTTTGCCCTTTACGCGTGCCCACATCGTGCGGCCTTTTTCGGAAGAATCTGTTCCTACACCCGACACATAAATAAAGGTCATCGAAGGGTTCAGTCGATGAAGCGTGCGCGCAAGTGCCATCGTAAAGTCGTAGGTCATGCGCGTGTAGTCCGCCTCATTCATACTTGCCGCACTCACGCCCATGCAATGATAGCAGGCATCATAGCTTTGTAGCTCATCCGCCACCGAATCAAATTCGGAGAAGTCCGCATGCATCAGCTCCTTTAGCTTAGGATGCTCCACGCCGACAGGCTTTCTGCCAATCGACAGCACCGCTGTAATGCTATCATGATCGAGGCATTCGAGTAAAACGCCTTTTCCTATCATGCCTGTGGCTCCGGTTACGATGACTTTCATGGGGTAAATGTAATGATGTGGGGTGAATGATATACGATAAAAAGGGCAGGACTTTGTGGGAACAAAAATTCAAAATTTTCCACTATTCAAATTTATATACTTTTAGGTTTCTCTTTACTCATGAAAACTCGCCTAAACATAGCCCTTCTCCTTAGTCTGCTAACACTCTTGTTTGCATGTGGCAACAGTACACCCCAAAAGGCTTTCCAGGAAGACCTTAGTATTGATGAGGCAGAATTATATCCCTATATAACCGATGATAGCTGCAGCCGATTTTATATTCCTATGTATGTTTCCTATGGAGACTCCAGCCTCGGCCCTTGTTATAAAATACTCATGGAAATCGATGTTGGATATGGTCCAGATTCACAGTTGATTCTGCCAGATGCGCGGCTTATCAATGAGCAGATGCGTGATTGTGGGCGCACTGATATAAAGAGCGAACTGCGGTTCGATAATTCTTCTGGGACGTTTGTAGTTTCTTTTAAAACCCGAAGTTTCGGAGAAGAAGGTTTGCGTAATGCAAGTGCGACGTATTATGTTGTCTACCGAATCTTACAAAATAATTTCCACGCCAATGAAGTGTGCATAACACGAGGGGATTTAATTAATTTTTGGATAATTCGCTCCGATGAGTATCCAGGTTGGCCAAATAACAAATGGTATTTTCATACCTTATTCAAAGAAGAGGGCAGTCATTTTGATTGCCCCATCCATTATAAGCCAGGGTATTGGGAGAAATGAGAAAAGTGTGTGTGAATATCAAATTCTGCTGTACGGCTTGGATCATGCGCTAGCTTGGGCTGGTCGGGTTTCAGATTTCTGGACTGTGCCAGGGAAGGCGTGTAATCCCGGCCTACGGCCTCCTTGCTATAGGCTTGGATTACCCGCGAGCCAGCACCACTGCCACGAAATCCAAGCCAGCCCAGATGTAAGCCACCTAGAGGATCGGAGTTTTTCCTCTATCTATTAATTCAAGCTCAATAAGACGTTTTAGTTCGTTGAAGGAAATTTTTAGTGAATGAGCACCAATTATTATAGATGATCCATACATCCGGTGATTCGAGCGTCTGGTATATCGCTCATATATATTTTTACCTAAATTAATATACTTTTCTGGTTTGTATGTATAAATCACCAATACGGGTTGCGACTTAATTTTAATGGTATTTACCTCCATAATATCTTCCCAAAGAATTAAAATGGGAGCAAACTCAAAGGAGGTATTGTCGATAATTCCTTGTTCAGTAATAGCAAGGCCTGGCTTCCGATCAAATAATTGCCGAAGTACTAGCACAAAATAAAAACAAAAAAGGGCCCAAAGCAGGATTGAAAAGAGTCGGAAAATCCAAAATGACCCAAGATAAGAATCAAGAAATTCATCTGGATTTAAACATATGAACAACCCTAATAGAACCATTAATCCAATCAAAAGGATGGAGATTACGACTCTGGTCTTACTAAGCGGTATCTCGATAGGTTCTTCCATAGGTTATTGAAAAGGGGATAAAGAATGTTCTGTAATGCTAATATCCACTTTTTCCTCAATTGAGAAGCCCAAGGCGCTTCCCAACAAAACTTTCAACCTGCAACTTTGAACATTAAACTCTTTCATCTATCTTTGCAGCCCTAATAAAAATTCCACCTTTTTAAAGCACTTAACAGATTTATGTATTTGTACAAAGAGTTGAAGGCGGAGATCTTCGAAAAGTACGGTAAAGAGCGTACAGCTAAAGACACTGGATCTCCCGAATCACAAATCGCCCTCTGGACGTACCGCATTGCGCACCTCACAGAGCACCTTAAGAAGAACCGCAAAGACAAAAGCACCCAGCGCGGACTTCAGAAGCTAGTAGGAAAGCGTCGTGGCATGCTTGACTACCTCAAGAAAAACGAAATTGAGCGCTACCGCGCAGTTATCAAAGAGCTTGGGCTCAGACGATAATCATATACTACATACAATGAAATTGGGAATTCGCAAGAGTTCCCAATTTTTTTTGTTTATTTCGCGCTGACAAAAAAGAAAAATAACGCTGACAAAAAGCTGTTCATTAACATGGATTATTACTCAACCTCGGTAGACCTTGCTGGCAAGGAAATCACCGTAGAAACGGGCCACCTGGCTCGTCAAGCCGATGGCGCCGTCATGGTGCGCGTAGGCGAAACTGCCCTCCTGGCCACTGTAGTGGCTCGTTCCGAGATCAATCTCGAAACCGACTTTCTTCCCCTTTCTGTAGACTATATGGAAAAATTCTCCTCAGCTGGAAAATTCCCTGGTGGATTTTTCAAGCGTGACGGACGTCTGGGAGAAGGTGAAATTCTGACTTCACGTCTTATCGACCGCGCACTCCGCCCGATGTTCCCATCCGATTATCATGGTGACTCACAGGTGATGGTGCAACTTATGTCTTCTGATACACAGGAGCAGCCTGACGGCCTTGCATGTTTTGCAGCCTCATGTGCACTGATGGTATCTGATATTCCTTTCCCTGATCCTGTTGCTGAAGTACGCGTTGCCCGCAAGGACGGCAAGTTCCTCATCAACCCGCTTCGCGCCGAGATGGAAGGAACTGACCTCGACCTTATGGTAGCCGCTACTGACGACTCGATCGTGATGGTAGAAGGCGAAATGCATGAGGTATCTGAAGAGGTTATGCTCGAAGCTATCAAAGCTGCTCACGAAGCTATTCGTACGCTTAACTCGCTCCAGCACAAGCTTCGTGCTGACCGTGGCAAGCCTGCTCGCGAATATGATGCACTTCCATTTGTAGAAGGACTCTACAACGAAATGAAGGAAGTCATGAGCGACGAGATGTACAGCATTGCTCGTGGTGCGCTAGGTAAAGAAGAGCGTGGCGCTCGCCTCAAAGCGATCAAACAAGTCGCGATGGAAGCTGTGGAAGCGAAATACAATGGCGAAGAGCCAATCGAGTATTTCAAAACTCACTTCAACGACTATTTCAAAAAGATTCAAAAAGAGATCGTACGTAAAGTTGCTGTTACTGAAAAGCAGCGTCTCGATGGCCGTGGCCTCGACGAAATTCGTGCGATTGATGTAAAAGCTGGCTTCTTACCTCGTACACACGGTTCTGCTGTGTTTACACGTGGTGAAACACAAGCCCTTTGTGTTGCTTCTCTTGGTACCAAACTCGATGAGCAGACGGTAGACAATACGCACGAGAAGTCGAGCAAGAAGTTCTACCTGCACTATACATTCCCTGGCTTCTCTACTGGTGAAGTAAAGTTCAATCGTGGACCTGCTCGTCGTGAGATTGGTCACGGTAACCTCGCTGAGCGCTCATTGAAGCTTGTGCTTCCTGATGAGAATGAGTACACCATTCGTATCGAGTCTAATATCCTGGAGTCTAACGGTTCCAGCTCAATGGCTTCTGTATGTGGTGGTTCACTTGCGCTTATGGATGCAGGAGTAAAGATCAAAGCGCCTGTTTCAGGAATCGCGATGGGTCTTATCACAACGGATGACGGTTTTGCTGTACTTTCCGATATTCTTGGTGACGAGGACTTCCTTGGCGACATGGACTTCAAAGTAGCAGGAACATCAAAAGGACTTACTGCTTGCCAGATGGACATCAAACTCCGCGGCTTGAGCTACGAAATTCTTGAGGAAGCACTTGCACAGTCTAAGGCTGGTCGTGCACACATCCTCGAAGAGATGAATAAGGTACTATCTGAGCCACGCGACGATGTTTCTCCTTATGCTCCACGTTTCGAAGTGATCGATGTACCAGTCGAATTCTTCGGTGCAGTGATTGGACCTGGTGGAAAAGTGATTCAGGAAATTCAGCGCATGTCTGAAACCACCATTACCCTCGACGAGCTCGACGGCAAAATGGGTTCTGCTACCATCAGCTCTACCAACAAAGAAGGTATCGACAAAGCGCTTTCTCAGATTAAAGGAATCATTGCTATTCCTGATGTAGGCGAAACATATACAGCTACGGTCAAGAGTATCATGGCCTATGGTGCGTTTGTTGAATTTATGCCTGGAAAAGAAGGCTTGCTTCACATTTCTGAGATCTCTCACGAGCGTATTCCTAGCATGGACGGCGTATTCGAAGTAGGTCAGGAAATCCAGATCAAGCTTGTAGGAGTTGATCCTCGTTCTGGCAAGTTCCGCTTGAGCGCCAAAGCACTACTTCCTGAGCCTGAAGGCGGAAGCCGTAGTGGTGGTGGTGATCGCGACCGTGATGATCGTGGCGGTGACCGTCGCGAAAGCCGTAACAAGCGCAGACCGCGTGACTAGTGCCGCAGGCACTAATTCGCCAATCTGCAATCATCATTCTGCAATTCATATTTTAAAAAAGACGCGATTTTATCGCGTCTTTTTTTTGTCTAAGTGTATTCCTGAAGACAGATCAGAAAGAATAACTGGTGACAGACGGGGGACAGGCAGAAACAATTTCCTATATAAAATGCTTGTTTGGTCCTGAAAACGTTAATCAAGCCTAAAAGCACTAATAATTACAACTATGCGAAACATTGTACTCATCGTCTTCTTACTTTTTTCTTGTTCTATTTTTGCCCAAACCTGGCAGCAATTCAGAACAATGCCTAGTCCCCGACACCATCCCGTGACATTTGAAATAAACGGAGAAGGCTACATGATTACTGGCACTAATACTGCCAACCGAAGCACAAAAGACGTCTATAAATATCTTCCGCTTATCAACCTTTGGACACAAGCAACTGACTTCCCTGGTGACGCAAGAAGCTTCTCTATGGGCGCTTCATATAAAGGCGTTGGCTATTTGGGATTTGGTGCAGATAATAGCATTTACTTCAGAGACCTTTGGAGCTATGATGCTGCAAACGATACCTGGACCGAGCTAGCAAGCTGTCCTTGTACTGCAAGAAGGCACCCGACCTTTATGGTAAACAATGACAAGATCTATGTTGGGCTTGGCAATAGCTCACAATCGGACCTCAATGACTTCTGGGTGTATGATATCAAAACAAACTCATGGTCGCAGCTACCTAATATCCCAGGGCCTGCTCGTCACCACCCTTTCCACTTTACTGCTGGAGGAGATGTGTATGCAGGAATGGGACACGGAGGACCCGTTATCTACAAAGACTGGTACAAGCTTGACACGGTAAATAATAGCTGGATTACATTGAATGATTTTCCAGGCGAAGCCCGTGTAGCGGGAACTCAGTTCTCATTTGATGGCTATGGCTATGTACTAAGTGGAGATGGTGATAACCACAGCTTTATGCCTACAGGCGAGTTTTGGCAATATGACCACAACAGCGACACCTGGAACCAGTTTCCGTCTCACCCGGGTGTGAGCCGCTGGGCACCAGGTTCTATGACTATTGGACCTGATGTATATTTCTTTGGTGGGACTGACCGCCAGGCAGGGAATTTCCCTTCTGCCTCATGGAAGTATCGTCTTGCCCCCCCGGTGAGTATCGAGACAGCTATTGATGAGACATTCACTGTTTTCCCAAATCCAGCTAATGATATCCTCAGCTGGAAATCGGAGAACAAGGTTACTGAAATCAAGCTTACCAATATGCTCGGACAGCAAGTACTGCACGATACAAACCCAGGTGAGTCTATTCGTCTAGGTGAGTTCCAAAACGGCATGTATATCGCGCAGTTCTACAGCAATGGTGAGCTGCT
The DNA here is from genome assembly GCA_045106685.1 of Bacteroidia bacterium. GTDB lineage: Bacteria > Bacteroidota > Bacteroidia > J057 > J057 > JAUIGE01. The sequence goes on from JBGCFB010000048.1 coordinate 10,033, forward strand.
GAATACCAAGCGCGTGTTGGTACAGCATTAAGAATGGATGATGGAGAATTGAAAATGACCCATAATCGTTGATTCAATTCAAAAGTAAAACGGCCCAATTTCTGATAATCAGAAATTGGGCCGTTTCACTTTCAGCTCTATTTTATGCTTAGAAGTTGTCTAACGAAACCCAAAAGTGTTGTCATGTCGAGCCGCGAAGCTGGCGAGACATCTTGAC
>JBGCFB010000049.1:0-46153 GCA_045106685.1 Bacteroidia bacterium
GTGACACGCTCCAGCCGAAATTATCATCGTTCGCCTTGTCCGAGGCAAGCAGCTTTTGTAACTCGGTCCAATTCCCGCTGGCATCGCGCTCCAAGATATAGGCAGCTCCGTTCTAAGACGTGCCTCCGTCATCTTCAAAAAGAGCCCCCACGATGGCATAGTCGCCCGATAGCGACACGCTACTGCCGAAAATATCACCGCTCGCCTTGTCCGAGGCAAGGGCTTTTTTGATTTCGGTGAAATCGGGGGGGAGGGGACTGCCCGCGTCGGGGAGGGGCGGCGTCTCATCAGGGGCAAAAGTCACCTGCTGGGTTTGCTCGGTGGTATTTCCATTACCATCATCAAAGGTCCAGGTGACGCTATAGTTTCCAGGACTGGTAAAACTGGTAGGATCAGCACTTGTAGCCGTAAGGCTGCCGGCGCAGTTATCGGTAGCCGTAGGCGCCGTAAGCGTGAAGCTGTTGGAACCGCAATACTGGTCCTGCACAGCAGGCAGGACCCAGCCCGCATCATTTTCAAAAAAGTAGGCAGCTCCGTTATCAGACGTGCCTCCGTCATCTTCAAAAGGAGCCCCCACGATGGCATAGTCGCCCGATAGTGACACGCTAACGCCGAACCAATCACTAGTCGCCTTGTCCGAGGCAAGCAGCTTGTTTACCTCGGTCCAATTACCGCTGGCATCGCGCTCAAAGATATAGGCCGCGCCGTTTTGAGACGTGACTCCGTCAGATTCAAAATAAGCCCCCACGATGGCATAGTCACCCGATAGTGACACGCTAATGCCGAAAAAATCACTAGTCGCCTTGTCCGAGGCAAGCAGCTTGTTTACCTCGGTCCAGTTGCCGCTAGCATCGCGCTCAAAGATATAGGCAGCGCCGTTGCTAAACATGCCTCCGTCATCTTCACCACTAGCCCCCACGATGGCATAGTCGCCCGATAGTGACACGCTACTGCGGAAATCATCAGCAGCCGCCTTGTCCGAGGCAAGCAGCTTGTTTACCTCGGTCCAATTACCGCTGGCATCGCGCTCAAAGATATAGGCAGCGCCGTTCCTAGACGTGACTCCGTCAGATTCACGAGGAGCCCCCACGATGGCATAGTCGCCCGATAGTGACACGCTCCAGCCGAAATTATCACTGTTTGCCTTGTCCGAGGCAAGGGCTTTTTTGATTTCGGTGAAATCGGGGGGGAGGGGACTGCCCGCGTCGGGGAGGGGCGCCTCGTTATCCGGGGCCAAAGTCACCTGCTGGGTTTGCTCGGTGGTATTTCCATTGCCATCATCAAAGGTCCAGGTGACGCTATAGTTTCCAGGACTGGTAAAACTGGTAGGATCAGCACTTGTAGCCGTAAGGCTGCCGGCGCAGTTATCGGTAGCCGTAGGCGCCGTCAGCGTGAAGCTGTTGGAACCGCAATACTGGCCAGCAGGCAGGGTCCAGCCCGCATCATTTTCAAAAAAGTAGGCTGCGCCGTGCTGTCTCGTGCCTCCGTCTCTTTTTAGATAAGCCCCTACGAGGAGGTCATTACCCGATATTGACACGCTATAGCCGAACAGATCACTGTCTGCCTTGTCTGAGGCAAGCAGCTTGTTTACCTCGGTCCAATTACCGCTGGTATCGCGCTCAAAGATATAGGCCGCGCCGTTGTAAGTCGTGCCTCCGTCAGATTCAAGCCTAGCCCCTACGATGGCATAGTCGCCCGATAGTGACACACTAATGCCGAAATAATCACCGCTAGCCTTGTCCGAGGCAAGCAGCTTGTTTACCTCGGTCCAATTACCGCTGGCATCGCGCTCAAAGATATAGGCCGCTCCGTTGCTAAACATGCCTCCGTCATCTTCACCACTAGCCCCCACGATGGCATAGTCGCCCGATAGTGACACGCTAATGCCGAAATTATCACCGCTCGCCTTGTCCGAGGCAAGCAGCTTGTTTACCTCGGTCCAGTTGCCGCTGGTATCGCGCTCAAAGACATAGGCAGCTCCGTTTTCAGACGTACCCCCGTCAGATTCACGAAGAGCCCCTACGATGGCATAGTCGCCAGATAGTGACACGCTCCAGCCGAACCGGTCAAGGTTTGCCCTGTCCGAGGCAAGCAGCTTATTTACTTCGATCCAATTACCGCTGGTATCGCGCTCAAAGACATAGGCAGCGCCGTTGGCAAGCGTGCTTCCTTCAGATTGCGTAGAAGCCCCTACGATGGCATAGTTACCCGATATCGAAATGCTCTTGCCGAACCGGTTACCGTTTGCGTTGTCCGAGGCAAGCAGCTTTTGAACCTCAACCCAGGTTCCGCTGGTATCGCGCTCAAAGACATAGGCAACTCCGGGGAAACGATAAGGCGTGCCGTTGCCTCCCTCAAGTTTTAGGTAATCCCCTACAATGGCATAGTCACCCGATATCGAAACGGTATAGCCGAAATTATCTTCGCCTGTCTTGTCCGAGGCAAGCAGCTTTTGAACCTCGGTCCAACTGCCGCTAGTATCGCGCTTCAAGATATAGGCGGCAGATCGCCTAGTCCCTACGATGGCATAGTCACCCGATATCGACACGCTATAGCCGAAATTACCAACACTATCCTTGTCCGAGGCAAGGACTTTATTGATTTCGGAGAAATCGGGAGAGAGGGGACTGCCTGCATCGGGGAGGGGCGGCGTCTTGTCAGGGGCGCAGCCCTGGGCTGTAAGTGATTGAAGTAAGCAAGTAAAGGCCAGTAAACTGACCAGGGTTAGTATGAAACGCATGTTTGAGTAAAGTACTTAAGTAGTAAAAATTTAAAAACCTGTGAGGTACATTTCTATGTGTTAAATAATGATTATCACGATTGGTTTCTTATGGGAGGGTGTAAGGGCGTTTTGCAAAACACCCCTACGAACCGTGATAATCATTAATAATAAGGATTATCACGATACTAAGTAAACTATTTTTTTTTTTAAGATGTTTCGAACGCTTCAAGCTAAACAACCATCAGGCCAAATCGGGCACTTCTTGCGCTTAGGCTTTGTTTGAGATGTTTTTTTAGCATAAAAAAAAATCGAAGTATATCCACTTTAAATAAGCAAGCTATGGATAAGCGTAGCGCTATCGTTACCTTCGCGGCATGCCATGTATCTCACTGCAACAACTTGAATTATTCCTTCTCGATCTTCCTCAGAAAACCATTTTCCAATCGAGTATAGGGACCAGAAAGTCCAAAGAATCGCTCATCGTCAAATGGACGGATCGCGAGGGCCGCGTCGGCTATGGAGAGTGTTCTTGTCGTCCTGATCCGTACTATTCGGACGAGTTTCTCGCGGCTTCGCTCAAGCTCATCGAAGAATTTGTCGTGCCTCACCTCAAAGCCGAACAGGATCATGAGGATGTCATGAAGGTGCTGGGTCGCATACGCGGCTGGAACTTCACCAAAGCTGCCGTTGAGGCGGCCATGTTTCAAATCCTCAGACAGCAAGGCGATTTTTCACTTGAAAAGGAAATTCAGGCAAACCCTACAAAAAAAGTCCCGGTGGGAATTTCACTGGGTATCTATCATGATATAGGATCGATGCGCGAAGTGGTGCAAGAAGCCATTGATGAAGGGTATGAGCGCATCAAGTTTAAGATAGCGCCTCATGTTGATACAGACCTTTTTGAACAAATCAATCCGCTCCTATTCGACAATAAGGTATATGTTAGCTTCGATGCTAATGGAAGCTACACCGAAGGCAACCTGGACAAGCTGGGATATTTTGCAAACACCTATCCAAACGCTATCGAACAGCCAACGCCTCCGCACCGATTTGATATGCTCGTGCGCGCCAAGGCCCTTTTTCCAGATATGAAGGTCTGTTTTGATGAGGAGGTAAAAGGCATGGGCGACCTTGTCAAATTACACGCCCTCGGCGTTATGGATGAACTCAATCTTAAACCAGGTCGCGTAGGAGGCTTGCGGAGCAGCATTGAGATGCTTAATTATTGCCATACTCACGCGATTGACTGCTGGGTTGGTGGCATGTTTGAAACCGGCATCGGACGTTTACACAACCTGGAGATTGCTTCATTTTTGCCTCAGGCGCGCGCCCATGACATGAGTCCTTCTAGTCGTTACTTTAAGGAGGATATCGTCGCTCCTGAGGTGCAGATGACCGATGGGCATATCGAGGTGGCAAGCGCTTTGCAGTCGCAGGTTTTGCCTGAACGGATGGAGCGTTATGCGACGCATAAGGAAGTGATTAGTTTTTAGGTGGCTCAGCCAACGTAAAGAAAAAGCTCGATTTAAGAAACACCCAACCGTTCCCTGAGCGTAGCCGAAGGGAACAGTGCCAAAGGCACGATTCGATGGCTTCGACTCCGCTCAGCCACCGAAAAAAAATCTGCTTCATTATAAAACCCACATGGACTACCTCATCATAAACGCTCAAGTTTGCACCGGTTCACTCGCTCCAGCCACGCGTCAGGCGGTCGGTATAGAAGGTGATCACATCGTCTTGTTTGACGATCAAGATTCACTTCCAGAAGCAAGGCATACGATTGATGCTGAGGGACTTATCCTCGCGCCAGGATTTATAGACCCACACGCTTCTACGGGCTTTGGATACTTTTTTCCAGAAGCCGCCAATCACAAACTCTACCAGGGAATCACAACGGAGATTTTTGGAAATTGTGGCACCTCACCTGCGCCCATCGGTGATCATCTGATGGAAACGATGGAGCGTCTTTCGGGAGAGATTGGCTTTCCGTTTGAGTGGAGGAGTTTGGAGGAATATTTTGAGAAAATACGCGACAAACTGCAATTCAACATCGGTACGCTCGTAGGCCACAGCACGCTGCGTGCAGGCAATATGGAGGACTGGAAAAGCCTCAGACCACAGCAATTGGATGCGATGAAAGAAGCCCTGGCGCAAGCCATGGATGAAGGAGCCCTTGGCTTTTCGACGGGCCTAATTTACGCACCGGGCTGTTTTGCAGAGATGGAAGAGATTGTGGAATTGGCAAAGGTTACTGCGGCCAAAGGCGGCATCTACGCCTCACACATCCGCGACGAACGCAACGAGATAGAAGCGGCGGTGAGCGAAGCGTTAACCATCAGCGAACAAGCCAATATTCGCACGCTTATCAGTCACCTCAAAGCCGCCGAAAAGCAAAACTGGGGCAAGATTCCGCGTATTTTGAAACAAATAGAGCAATTCAACGAGACGCATCCAGAACTGGAAGCGACCGTCGATGTGTATCCCTTCACGGCTATTTCGACAAAACTCCGCGCCTTTGTTCCAAATTATATTTTGAAAGAAGGGATCGATCAAATTCCGAAAAAGCTGCAAGAAACAGGCGTAGTCGATGACGTCGCAGCCTGGATCAAAGAGCGGGATTATGACCTGGATCAGATGATGATTATTTCGGACGAGTTTGAGGAATACTTTGGGAAAAATGTGTTCCAAATTGCAGAGGAGCAAGGGCTGAGCGAAGCCGAGACGATGGCGCAAATTTTGACAAAAAGCACAGAGACCTGGATTGTGTATCACTGCATCAATCAGGAAGATATAGACAGGGCGATTTTGTGGAACAAAGCAATGATATGCACCGACTCCTGGAGCTACCCGATCAATGCTCCGGAGAGTATCGGCCAGCCTCACCCGCGCTCCTATAGTGCATTTACGGTGTATTTGGAGCGCTATGTAAAAGCGCTGAAAGCCCTTTCCTGGGAAGAAGCCATTCATAAAATCACGATGCTGCCTGCTCGCTTTTTTAATCTACAAAAACGAGGCGAAATACAGACTGGATACTTTGCGGATTTGGTACTGATCGATCCCAATACACTCAAGGTAAAAGCAAGCTACACTGAGCCTCGTCAACTATCGGAAGGCATCGAGCACATGTGGGTAAATGGCAAGCATATCATTGAGGAAAGGGCCATCAAATCCGAGTACCCAGGCGAAATTCTTCGATTATAAATTGTATATTTGCCATATGAATACCGCCGCTCCGCATGATGATATTGAAGCCTGTTGTCCAGGCGACTATGAAAAAATTGCGAGCATCTATAATGAGTATATCACCCTTGGAGGTGCTACGATGGAAGAGCGGGTGTATGATGCGGCAATGATCGCGAAGTGGGTTAGCGCCTTCAATCAACGAGAAAAATTGTACGTTTTGCGCAAAGATGGTGCAGTCATAGGCTGGGGCATTCTTAAGCGTTACAGTGATCGGGAAGGCTACCGTTTTGCCTGCGAAACGGCTATCTATATCACAGCATCCGAATTGCGAAAAGGCTATGGAAGTCGGATGAAAGTGTTCCTTATCGAGCAGTGCAAATCATTTGGTTACAAGCATTTGGTAGCCAAAATTTTTGCGTCGAATACTTCCAGCATCGAATACAATCTAAGCCTTGGCTACACCATTGTAGGGAGGCAGGAAAAGATTGGCTTCCGCAATGATCAATGGCAGGACATTGTCATCATGCAGTATCTAATTGATTAACCACCACGCACACTAATGCAACATAACATGTCAACACAAAAGCTCCCAAAATCACTCGCAAGACTTGTTTCACTCCTCGCTACAAGCATCGAAAACGAGGGCGCACTGAGCCCGCTTAGAACAAAAGAAATCGTACAGGAGGCAGATGTCCAGATTGAAGACATGATGGAATACGCGGCCTTTGATCACCCGGTAGAAGACTGTTATGGTCGCAACCTGATCCACGACGCAGGCAATTTCGAAATCATGGCAATGTCCTGGAAACCAGGCGATTACTCGTCTATCCACAATCATGGCTATACAGAATGGGGCGTGGTACAGACCTTCGGTCATTGTCATCATATGCTCTTTCATATTCGTGACAATGAGCTCCGATTCTCACGCAAGGAAATCCTTACGGCAGGCAGTGTCGTGAAGGTTAACAATGCGCTTATACATCAAATGGGTAATGGCACCAGCGATCCTTATATGACGCTGCATGTGTACGGTTGCAATGAGCGAGATCACCACGTCACAGCAGATGCCAAAAATTATGCATTGGAACTTGACCAGGTGATTTTGACTTGTGGAGGTGCTTTTTTCAATCTTCCGGAAGATCCAATTCACGACATTGAACCAGGGCCAGTTCCTACCAATGAGGTCTTTATTCATAACGCTGGCCTAGTGATGGACTATTACAATCGTCAGGAACCAAGTCCGGAAATTTCAGAAAGAAAAGCTCAGCTTCTTCAAAAGCTTGAAAATGTGATCATGGCTGAGGAGATGATGCTGGTGTAGCACAAAAAGCAAGCGGCTAACCTATACACAGGCTAGCCGCTTTCGTTTAACTAAACACACAACTAAAAGAGCATTATAGTGCTCTTTATTGAATAACGAGCTTTGCTGCTCCAACGCTGCGTCCTTTCTGAATAATATTCAAAAAGTACATCCCTGAAGTCAGGTTGTCGCGATACAGCGTCGCCTTGCCAGGAGCCAAATCATAGCGTAGTTGCATTTCTTTGCCCTGTACATCCAAAAGGCGAATACTATAGGAGCCATCGGGCAAACCGCTTACATGCGTCTCATGTATCCAGGGATTAGGACCTATTTGAAGATTCAGTTTCGGAAGGCCAGGATCATTTGAAACAAAGCCTTGAAGGCCAGTAAGGTCCGTTACAAATACATTTCCAGTCGTTTGATTACGATAAAGGAAATTACCTCCCAAAATAATACCCGTCCCGCTATTTGCTAAAGTGTGTACAGTCTGGGTTTCCATGCCAAGCACTGGCATCAAATAGCTGACACTGTCGGTTTCGCGGAGCCACAGCATACCACCACCAAATTGACCAACTCCGCCAGTAGAAACCTTGAGGCGACCTCCTATAAATAATCCTCCCTGATGTGTCGCCATGCTGAGGATTCTTGGAGGTGTAGGCAGGTTCAAGGGACTCCAGCGGTAGGCAAACGTAGCTCCAAAGTCATTAATGGTATCCAACACCGTTTCCCAACTAGCAGAGACTAGCTTCGAGATTCCTTTTGTCTTATGAGTGTTGTCGCGATATAATTCGCCTGCAGCATAAAGCTCACCTTTGTGGATATGGAGGTCATGGATAATACCATCTAGTGGCGCTCCGGATAATGGTTCCCAGTCATTTTTTGATTGATCGAATCGCACGGCATAATCCCCACGATTTCCTGCCAAAGTCAATAGTTCCCCAGCAGCAAGAAGTTCGTTATTGTAAATCTCTAACGTATTGATTGCTGCGCCAAGCGAAGACCCTACCTGGATCCATGAACTTACTTTCTCATATGCAATCAAACCTGAGCTTGTCGCAGCATGCATGTCACCTTGATAAGGAAGTAGCGCACGAACCTCTTCCTGGCCTGAACCGACTTTTCCAAGCGCCCAGGTCTGACCATCCCAAATCGCGATATTATTATTGGTACCAAAGTCTTTTCCGCCTACATATAGCTTCCCCTGATGAAAAGCGACGGTTGAAGGCATTCCACTTAGCAGACTGCCAATAGCTTCATAAGCATTGTTTCGCCAACGAACCACAGGCCCACTTGTGACTCCGCTAGCTTCTGTGAAATCCCCGATCATTACATAGCTTCCATCCGCAGGATCAATCGCAATATCGTAAATCACGCCATCCACGCCATTTCCAAGATTAGCATAATTTGTTTGAGGAGGATAACCCGGCTGAATCCAGGCTAGCTCATTGAGAGAGAAGCCATGATTCTCTGCCCAAACAGGAACTTCCTTGTATGGAATCTCACGCAAGTAAGCCTGATTCATTTCGCTCTGTACGCGCCTGGCGACCTCTCCGGCGCCAGACTGAATCATCATGTATCCTACCGCACAGGCAGTACCTTCATGATCGATAAAATAAGGAATGCGATAGCTGTGGTTGATGTTTTTAGGAAAATGGCCTTCGGTGGCGTAGCCTTGAAGTTCGTTGAGGAGTTGCCCTCGCGTTGTGATGGCGTGTTTTGAAAAAGCTTTCACATCGGCGCCTCGTAAGGTCTTGATGACCAGATTGAGGTGCGTTTGGATACGGGCTTGCTCATTTGGAAAGGTAATTTCATGATCGAGCCAGTCGGCCTCAGGGGCCATGTGGCTCCATTCAGCATTTACTTCCAGCATGTGCGCTCTGAGGGTTGCTGTTTCATGTGGCGCCAGGACTTGAGCCTGAAGTATTGTGCATGTTACTAATAGAAGGATAAGTAGTAGTTTTTTCATCATAAAAAATATTAAAGGTTGGTTTTAAGGAATTAGTCATTAAAAATTGATCAGCAGCTTTTAAAATGGTTCATTGCTAATGACTAATGAGCAGATACTCTTCATAAAAAAAACGCGACCTATCTTACATTCGCTGCACGCACTTAACATTATTGCGATATTGAGGTTGGTAGGCTGATTAAAAGTCAATCGTATCTATGAAAAAAATTGCGGTCGGAATAACAGGAGCAAGTGGAAGTATTTATGCTAAGCGTTTTTTGGAACAGCTTACACATTTTCCTGATATTGAAGTAGGAGTCGTTTTTTCTAAAAATGCCCCTGATGTTTGGGAGCATGAGCTTCAGGAAAAGCTAGAGGTGCCTTTCAAAGTATATGATCGTGGAGATTATTTTGCGCCATTTGCATCAGGATCAGCAGGTTACCAGCATGTGGTGCTTATTCCTGGCAGCATGGGCACCCTTGGCAGAATAGCCCATGGCATCTCGGATGACCTCATCACCCGCGCTGCCGATGTCGCCCTCAAAGAGCGCCGACAGCTGATATGCGTAGTGAGAGAATCGCCTTTCAGTCTTATTCATCTGGACAATATGCGCACCGTCACGCAGGCGGGTGGCATCATCCTGCCAGCAGCACCAAGCTTTTACTCACGACCCGCCGATATGAACGCACTTGTCGATACGGTCACGCACCGCGTGCTTGACCTTATCGGTCTGGACGCCAAAGGGTATCGATGGGGAGAGCAATGAGTACATGAGTGCAGAATTCAGAATACATGAGATTAGAACTTCTGCTATCGTTACTCTGCACTCTGATCTCATGTACTCGAAGCATACTAGCTTATCACAATATCGCGAATAAGCGGCTTGCCCATGCGCTCGTTGAGGCTGCGCTGAAGGCGCAGGCGCGCCAGAACCATTTCATTGCGCCAGGCAGGAGATGACATCCGAATAAATAGTGTGCCGTTCTCAAAGCGAACTTGTTCGGTAGCTTTTGCAATAGGCTCGCCCACAAAGGCTTCCCAATTCGTCAAAATGCGCTGAATACGCACCTCATCCTCCAAGCCATGCTTGCGCAAAAAGGCCTGGATCGCGTCACCGAGGGATGTGTAATCGGACATGTGGCAAAGATAGCAAAGAATCGCTTCGCGATTCTTTGCTATCAACCTTTCTCGAAGCTTTAGCATCTATATCTTTCACTATTGTCAGATGATTTATCATCTGGCAATAGTGGGAATCGCTGCGCGATTGTTTTTTGCCCCAGGCGATAAATCACTGGGCAATAGTGAAAGAACAGTGTGCTAAAGCGCCATCGATTTTGCTTCTTTGCCGAAGGCTAAATCTCCCCTTCGATGTAGAATATCTTTCGGATGCGCTCGCCGTTTCGGCGAATGCGGAGGCGCACCCTTTTGCCAGGCTCTCGATTTAGAATTGAATGCAAGTCGCCTATATCAAGCGTGCTTACATCGACGCCATTGATGGAAATAATCTGGTCGCCGACGCGAATATCCGCGGTTTCTGCCGGAGAGCTGGGGCGCACATATACGATTTCGTATTTATTGAACTTCGGAGGTTCTGCAATCGCTTCGATGCCCGAAGTATTGTATAAAAAAGGCTTGCTGAAACGGCTGCTTTTGCGGAGATATAATTTGTAATGGGTGTAATCAAAAATGACATCGAAACGCGATAATATTTCTGCGCCGAGGTTAGCATACGAAGTGTCGCTTTTAATGACCCAGCGGATAGATGCGGTGTCCGGATATCCCGCCACCACACCTTCAAAGGCGTAATCGCCAATCTCAAGGCGTTGTACTCGGCCTATTTTACCAAACATATCACCGCTCAGGCCTCTTCCAATAAAGGCTTGTAAGGTTTCGTCTGGCGTCTCTATTTCCTCATGATAAATAGAGATTGCAGTACTTGCTCCTGTGTCAATTAGCCATTTGGTTATGACCTCTGATCCACGATGATCCATGATGGTTGCATTGACATATGGCTTGCGATTATAGAGCTCCAATGGGATGGCGACGTCGCGCTTGCGTGGCTTGTAACGAGCGGGGTCGTGCAACTTTATGTATTTGCGCTGGTAATTTATTTCGACGATAAAATTTTGGAAAAAATCATAGCCAATAATGCCCACTACAGGTTTACCAAACATACCTGAATACGATACCGTTCCTTCCGGCAGGATAATCATGCGCAAGTCTTTCCCAGCAACATCGCCTATCCTCATGTATAAATCCTTCACTAATCGCGCCTGAATCACTTCCCCCTCACCAAGCCCAAGTACCCGAATAGGCTTGGAATCCTGCAGAGACATAAAGCCCATCAACGCAGGTTCGGTGAGCAGTGAAGTCTTGACGCCAGTATCCAGAATAAATTTGAAAGGAAATGAGCCATTGATCGTAACATCGACCAGAATAAGGTTGTTGTGCACTTCAATCGGCAGCGTTATTGAACGCATGCCTTCGTTAATAAAGCGAAAACCGCCTGCATGCTGCCCAAACAAGGTTCCGGACAGGTACAGGACCAACATTGTTATAAATCGCAGCATTCCGTTAAAATAGTAAAATTTGAAAGGAACTGCATCCTACACATGCGAGTAGGGTATATACGTGCAAGGTCTAATACCAATCCATATTGGGTTTTCCTATTAATTGAAAGTGCATAGTTTCAAGTGGAAAATTAAAAGGTTTATGGCACAGGGACGACTCAACTTTTCAACTTGAAATTTTCGAATATGCATTTTCTACTTTCAAAAACTCCCATACGGATTTACGACTTAGTTCTTGGGGCACTATCAATCCACCTGCGCGACCTCTCCTGGTGTCACATCAAAAAAGCGAGTTTCCTTATCAGCGGTGTTTTGAAGCAAGTGCTGAAGGCGCTCGCGCGAAGTATCAGTAATGAAAATTTGCCCTGGAATATCCTTATCCAGCACTTCGGCCAGTTCGCCCAGACGTTTTTCATCCAACTTTTCAAACAGATCATCAAGCAGAAGAATAGGAGCCTGCTGAGTTTGTTCCTGGAGGAGCTGATACTGGGCAAGCCGCAAAGCAATCACAAAGGTTTTTTGCTGTCCTTGCGAACCATAATGCCTTGCTGAAGCATCATTGATTTTGAATGTCAGGTCATCGCGATGAATACCACAACCGGTGTACAGATTAGCTCGGTCTCGGGTGTAGAAGTCAGTGAGCAAATCCATCCAGCCTTGTTCACTATTTTCTTTTACCTGCGAGCGATAAGCTATAGTTGGAGTCTCTTTTTCTGAAACAATACGATGAAAAAAGCGCGTAAAAAGTGGCGCAAAGTCGCGTGTGAATATCGCTCTCGCCTTATAGATCGCCAAGCCATGCGGAATCAACTGCTGATCCCAAACACTAAGGAGTTCTGGATCAAAATTGCGTTGTTCATTAAACTGGCGGAGCAGAGCATTTCGCTGCTGAAGGATGCGATTGTATAGAATTAGATGCTGAAGATATGAGGCGTCATACTGGGCGATAAGCATATCCAGAAAGCGCCTACGCTCCGCCGCAGAATCGGTGATCAGCATCGTGTCACCCGGCAAGGACGTAACAAGCGGCACAGTGCCTATGTGGCTACTCAGCTTTTCGACGACTTTATTATTCGTCAGGACTCGTTTGCCTTGTGCTTTGGTAAAATTACACTGAATCTCAAGTGTTTTTTTCTCAGAAACAGCCTCTGCTTTTAGCATGAAAAAATCACACCCTTCCCTGACAGATTGCTTGTCATTACTACTCCGAAAACCTTTGGTAAACGCAATAAAATGAATGGCGTCGAGAACATTCGTCTTACCCGTGCCATTAAGGCCAGTAAGTACGTTAAAACCTTCGCTAAACGAGAGTTCCAGCGATTCGTAGCTGCGGAACTGATTTAGCGAAAGATTACTCAGCATGATTTTTTTTCTGAATCAACGAATAAAAAACGGCAGCTTGTTTTAGCCTTTAGCGATTGGCTGTTAGCTTTTGGCCTGAGTTGTTAAGGAGGGTTTTCAAATAAAAACTTAGCTAGGCTCTCCATTATGGCCAACCGCTAACAGCCAGAAGCCAGTAGCCTCAAAGTTATTCCCCGATGTAGCTCACCTTCATCATGTTGGTGAGGCCTTGGGTGTGAAGTGGCATTGAAGCAGTATTAATCACGACATCATCATACGCGACAAAACCATGTTCAAGCAAAATATGATTCACATTTTGAATGGTTTCGTAATTCCCCGTCGGCTTATCATAATAGATAGCGCGCACGCCCCAAACCAGCGAAAGCGTCGTAAGGAGCTGTTTGTTTCCTGTGAAAATATAGATGTGTGCCTTTGGGCGGCAGCGCGATATTTCAAAGGCGGTATAACCTGAACGTGTCATGCCCACAATGGCTTTTCCGCGAAGGTTTTCAGACATTTTGCAAGCCGAAATAATTAATGCCCTACTGGCCGGATGCTCTTCTGTGCCAGCCATTCCATCGTGCTGGTGGAAGATAGCCTTGGACTCTTCTTCTACTTTAAGCATGATTTTTTTCATGCTTTCGATCACGATAATAGGGTGCTTACCCACAGAAGTTTCTCCACTCAACATGACAGCATCTGCTCCATCGTCTACAGCATTGGCGACATCGCTGGCCTCTGCACGCGTAGGGCGATGGTTCTCAATCATGGATTCCATGACCTGAGTCGCGACGATAACCGGCTTGCCAGCGCGATTACATTTTTGGATAATCCGTTTTTGGATCGTGGGAACATCTTCCATCGGAACTTCCACACCGAGGTCTCCACGAGCGACCATAATCGCATCCGACTCGCGAATGATATTGTCGATATCATCAACTGCTTCTGGCTTTTCGATCTTGGCAATGATGCGACTTTTGCCGCCTTTGAGGCGAATAAATTCTTTTAACGTGAGGATATCCTGGCTATTTCGCACAAAAGAAAGCGCTAACCATTCTACCTCATTTTTAATCGCAAATTCGATATCCTCAAAATCTTTTTGGGTAATCGTGTTGATTGAGATAGTAGTCTCTGGGAGATTAACTCCCTTTTTACTTTTAAGCACGTTGCCGTATTTCACTTCCATCTTCACCATATGGCGTTTGTCTGTTTCTACCACAACAAACTCCACATTGCCATCATCGGCTAATACGCGGTGGCCGACTTTTACATCTTTTGCAAAAGAAGGATACTGAATCGGGACGACATCTTTGGTGTGTTCAGTAGTGTCACTACGAAAGGTCAAAACGTCCCCAGGCTTTATTTTGATGGGATTCTTCAGCATTCCAACCCTGATTTTTGGACCTTGCAAGTCTTGAAGAATACCGACATTCGTCTCTAGCTTTTTATTTATTCTACGCACCCGCTCGAGATTCTCTTGGTGAACTTCATGTGAACCATGAGAAAAATTAAGGCGAGCGATATTGACTCCTGCTTTAATCATGGACTCCAAGATGGCGTCGTCTTCACAGGCAGGACCGAGCGTGGCTACAATTTTGGTGCGGCTAAAATTGGCTTTTTTCATGGAATCGATTTGCGGCGAACAGTCGTTACTGTTCGTTATTAAATTGAAATATTAAGGGAGCTAAGTTCGGTAAGTTTGGGGAAATAGTCATAGATAATTGTAGGAATCTAAAAAGTATTATATTTGCGGCACATTTTTCCGGGCTCTGTTGGGTAGAACACTAAAACAAAGTCTCATTTTTCAGGCCTGGAAACAACTTAGTAAATTTTAACAAAAAATCGCATGTCAAACATTGCCGAAAAAGTAACAGGTATCATCATTGATAAGCTTGGTGTAGAAAAGTCCGAGATTACCAATGAAGCCAGCTTTGCCAACGACCTCGGTGCTGATTCACTTGATACAGTTGAGCTGATCATGGAATTCGAAAAAGAATTTAACATCAGCATTCCCGATGAAGCTGCAGAACAAATCGTTACCGTAGGTGACGCTGTTTCATATCTTACAGAAAACGTAACTGAATAAAGCTATGTCACAAAGAAGGGTTGTAGTCACCGGTATGGGGGCAGTGACCCCTTTGGGCTTAGACGTACCTTCCTACTGGGAAGGACTCAAAAATGGAGTAAGTGGTGCCAATATGATAACTCATTTTGACACCACTCACTTCAAAACAAAATTTGCCTGCGAGCTCAAAGGGTTCAATGCTTTAGATTACTTCCACCGTAAGGAAGCGCGCAAAATGGATACATTTTGCCAGTATGCTATGGTGGCAGCAGATGAAGCAATGTCAGACGCCAAATTTGATTTGGAAGCTACTGATATGAACCGTTTCGGAGTAGTATTTACTTCCGGAATTGGTGGGATGAATGTTTTTTATGATGAAGTGAAAAGCTTTGTTGAAGGTAGTGGAACTCCACGCTTCAACCCTTTCTTCATTACAAAAATGATCATCGACCTCGCCGCAGGAAATATTTCGATCAAGCATGGGCTCAAAGGGCCTAATTATGCTACGGTCTCTGCCTGTGCATCCTCCACCAATGCGATCATCGACGCAGTTATGCTCATTAAAATGGGTTATGCTGATGTTATCATGGCCGGAGGTGCTGAAGCAGCGATTAACGAGGTAGGCATTGGTGGCTTTAATGCCATGAAAGCACTATCTGAAAACAATGATAATTATAAAACTGCCAGTCGTCCATTTGATAAAAACCGCGACGGTTTTGTTATGGGCGAAGGTGCAGGAGCGCTTATCATTGAAGATTATGAGCACGCAGTAAAACGTGGCGCCCATATTTATGCTGAAATTGTAGGCATGGGCCTTTCTGCTGATGCGTATCACATTTCAGCTCCATCCCTTGACGGTGTTGTGCGTGTAATGAATAGCGTCTTGCAAGATGCTGGCGTAACGACTGCCGATGTCGACTACCTAAACGTTCACGGTACTTCTACTCCTGTAGGAGATGTGAATGAGTCGAATGCTGTAAAGGAAGTATTTGGAGAAGATGCTTACAAGATGAATATCAGCTCTACCAAGTCGATGACCGGTCACCTCCTGGGCGCCGCTGGAGCTATTGAATCTATCGCAACTATTCTTGCGATGAAGCATAGTCTAATTCCTCCTACCATAAACCACAGTGAGGCTGATCCTGACTGTGACCTCAACTACACCTTCAATAAAGCTCAAGCCCGCGATCTTAAGTATGCCATGAGTAATACTTTTGGCTTCGGAGGGCATAATGCTACTGTTTTATTCAAAAAAATAGAAGGTTAACGTGTGTTGAGTATTAGACAAGTCTTTAATAAATATATTTCGAAAGACCGGACGTTTTCGCGTCAGGTCGCTCGTATCTCGGGATTTACTCCACGAGAGGTATTTCTATACAGACTTGCCATGACTCATTCTTCTTTGGTTCGTCATAACGGAACCGATGAGCATGCTGCTATGGAATGCAATGAACGCCTGGAATATCTGGGCGACTCGGTGCTTGATACCATCGTAGCTGAATATCTCTTCAAAATTTACCCTTTTCGGGACGAAGGCTTCCTAACGGAAATGCGCTCCAAGATCGTAAACCGCAAATCGCTGAATGATATTTGCCGGCGCCTTGGTGTCTCTGAGCTTATCCAACATAGCCAAAGCGGCTCACTCAATGGGTCTATGTATGGCGATGCTCTTGAAGCTTTTATTGGAGCAGTGTACCTCGACTTGGGCTATAAGCGCACACGTAAGTTTATTTACCGTCGTATCCTGGACCAGCATGTCAACATGAATGAGGTCGAGCATCAGATTATCTCGTATAAAAATAAGCTTATTGAGTATGTCCAGAAGGAGAAATTGGGCATTCTGGAATTTGAGGTGCTTGAAGAAGTAGGCGAAGGCCCGCGCAAGATTTTTCGCATGCAAGCACTCGTAGGAGATCAGGCACTTGGCAAGGGCGAGGGCAAAAACAAGAAGACTGCTGAGCAACGCGCTTCGCATGATGCGCTCCTGCGCTTGAAGGTCCTCCCCATAGATGGAGCTTCCTGACAAACCCTAGGGAGTTGGTAAAGAAGGCTCGAGGATCAAGGCTTTAAACTCAAAGTAATAACGCTTACTCACGTACCGGAGTAGGGCTAGGCGCAGGCTGCGCAGGTCCGGTATTCTCCTGTGGCATACGATCACGTACCGATTGATCGAGTTGATACAGTACATTCTTGGCAATAGGCAGCAGTTTTCCCGCCATTTTAAGATTGTCAAATGCGAATGTTACCATAAAAGGATAGGTCATGCTATCGCTCAAGCTACGTTCTGAGGGGATATTGATGGGTTTGAGTAAACTTAAAATGATGCTTAAACCTAGCGCGGCAATGTAGCCGCCCAATAACGCGCCCAAAGCTTGATTAATGCCAAGCTTGAGTTGACTGAGGAGATTTTCTAAAAATTTGAACGAAAAACTCAGGACAATCATCACAACCAAAAAGACAGCAGCAAAGCCTAAAAGTGTGTGATACTTATCTGGCAGGTCAAATGTGCGGGCAAAAAAGTCTTTAAAAACATAGCTAAATTTTGCTCCTAAAATCATTGCAATAAATACCCCAAACACCCCGATTGCCGTGGTGATCATACCTTTTTTGTAGCCGCGCATCATGCCGAAGCCGATGATGCCAAGAACTACAATATCGAATATACTGATGGAAGCGTCAGCTGTAGGTTCCATGTTGATTGGGGGTAAAAGCTTGAGATTAAGCTAAAGCAAAACTTTTGCCAAAGCTACATTAAGTGCTGATAATGAGCAAAATAACTATTTATTTTTATAAAAAACAATACCGTCAGCAAGCGCTCACTTACTGACGGTATTCTATTTTGTTAGAAAAAAGGGTCTTCGCTATTTCCCTAACGAAATAATATTCACAAATAGACGGTAGGCTCCTGGTACACCAGCTGGTAACTCGCGAAAAAAACTAAAGCCTGTGTATACAAAGTAGCCTTTGCCGTGCTTCGCCACGAGGAGCGCACCTTCTTTCGGATCTTCTCCCGGATCATTACATCGCACCAAAGGCGTATACTCCTCCGACCATTTATTTGGAAAATAAAGGCCTCGCTCCTGAACCCAGTCACTGAAATCTGCCTGGGTGATTTTGTTAGGGCTATTCCATACAGGATGATCGGGTTCCAGCATGGTAATCGGCGCTTCTTCCACAGTCACGCGGTCGCGTGAAAGCGTAATAGGGTATGGTCCTGGCTGCTTGGTTGTAAGACTATAGGTCGTATTGTATTGCACGACAAACACGCCTCCTTCTTCTACAAATTTGAAAATCTCCTGCTGAAGTGCTGCCAGGCGATTACGAGTATTGTATGCACGAATACCTGCGATAACGGCGTCGTATTGCTGCAAATTGCCTTGAGTGATATCATCATCATCGAGCAAATCTACCGTGTAGCCTACCTGGCGCAATGCAGTGGGAACTTCATCGCCCGATCCCATGATATAAGCAACTTTGTTGCCTTTGGTCTGGAGATCGATTTTCACGAGCTCGCTCGTGGAGCGAGGAAAACGCAACTGCGTTGGAATATGATCAAATTCAATCGTCGTAAGGCTGTAAGCTGGCAACATCACGCCGCCTTCCGGCTGAAACAGTACATCAAAATTGCCCACGCTTTGTCCATCAGGAGGTGTTAGCGTAATGGAGACAGGGCGCTCTTCGCCTGCCTTTTCAAACGAAACTTCCATTTCAGCTGGTTCAATCGTCCAACCTACTGGTGCTTTGAATTGAACTTTACCTTTAAATGGCTGATGAGCATGGCTTTTGAGCTGGAGGCCTACTTCACGGCTTTTTTTCTCACTAAAAATATAAACACCTTCGACCACATTCACAGTAAGTTTAGGAGCAATCACAAATGGGCGATACAGTTCACCGACTGAACGATCTACATACTTGTGAATAACGGGCAAGCTAAAAGGGATTTGGATCCCTTTTTCACCAAACTCAAATACAAACTCAGCCATGATCGGGTCCGGGCTGCGTGGTTCTCCAATGAGCGTTTCCTCATCGACCTGATAAACACCTTGCTTGGGTTCGTTCAAAAGCCAGTATGGCTGCGTAGGCGTGCGACCAGTCATGGCGAAGGTCGGCTTCAGGTAAAAACCGGTAGTAGTCGAGGCTAGCTTGCCATTGAAAGAAAGGTCCTTGCTTTCAAATGAAACCGCTACGCCTGCGGCGGCAGGCATGGTATTGAAATGATAATGTACCTGATTTACCTTGATAGGAAACTTCGTCCGCTTTACCATTTGCGATGTAATAGGAAGCGTATCACCAAGACTTGCTGTAGGCATCTCTGCAATCGCTTCAAACCACAATCCACTACAGTTTACAATGAGCGATTTCACATCTTCCATTTTGCGACTTTTCCATACTCCTTCTGGCATACTCGAAATAGCGGAATAGGCTTCGAGTAAAAGAGGCAGAATTGCTTCCGGCTCACTTGGATTAAATTGCGATTCAGCCTTCGCGAGAAGTTTTGAAACCTTTTCGCCGCCTTCGAGCCTTTTCCAACTTGCAGTAATTCCGTTAAAAAAGTCACCTTCCGCTTTGTCTCCCATTTTCTGGTCGAGGTACTCTATACGTTCGCCACGATCATGACGTGTACCAAAGGCTTGGCAGCGGTGTTGGCTTCTGGCATCTGCCGCTATTTCACCATAACTACGCCCTAAGAGAGGATTATACTCCCCGATGTTAACACTCAACAATCCTGATGCATCGTAGTCTTTGCGATAGTAAGGAAACCAGTTATTCCAAAAAAGCCTTTCCGTTTTCCATGGTTTCAGGCCGGCTGCAATTTGCTCTGGGAAAGCCTTGGGGTCTGCGGCAAGGTCAAACGCCTCCTTCGCTAATAAGTATGAAGATGTGTGGTGTCCATGACCGCCTCCACCATCTTCCGGGCCAGGAAAGCGCGTCACGATCACATCAGGCTTTACCTGACGAATCGTGCGAACGACATCCGCAAGGACAGTGTTGCGATCCCATATATCAAGAGTCTCCTCCGGTCCTTTTGAGTATCCGAAATCAATAGCGCGGCTAAATCGCTGATGCCCGCCGTCTATGTTGCGCGCTGCGAGAAGTTCGTTTGTACGCACAATGCCAAGGTCAGGCCCTTTTTCTGTACCAATGAGGTTTTGGCCTCCGTCACCACGTGTGAGCGAAAGGTACGTCGTATGATAGCCGCGACCTTGTGTAAGGTATGCGATTAGTCGTGTGTTTTCATCGTCAGGGTGCGCTGCCAAATAAAGGACACTTCCCAGCACTTGACTATGTTTGAGCTTGAGCTGGATTTCGGCTGCATTGAGTGTTCGAAGTGGCGGCTCTGCTTTAAGATTACGCTGAGCTTGCAGGCTAGGAACAAAGAGTAGTGTCAGAAAAGAGACAATTATAAAACGACGGAACAAACGCATATGGATAGACTTTCGTTGTGAGTTTTCAAACAAATAGGACGGCAAAGGTATACAATCAAGATATTTCCCATTATTTCCGCATATTACTGCTTAGCAGGCGTTTTGTTGGGACGATTTTGCTTCGAAACTGTAAGCTTTCAAAAAAAAGCGGTAAAATTGCGGTTCGCTTTATGCGTAACTTTGAATCCAGATAAACTCCTATCTAACGATACACTTTTTAATCTTACAACTTAACCAATCTTACACATGCAAAAATTTAACACACTGATGGTGTTTGTAGCAAGTCTGTTGATCATGGTATCAGCACAAGCTCAGACGCCGGTTGACCTCAACATTGATGACCTAATTCCTAATCATGTACAAAATCAGAAAAGCTTGCTAAACGCGCAAGATCGCCCTGAAGGAACAACCCAGATCATTTATGATTATGGTACAACCTCAGGAGATACACGTGGATTTTTCTGGACAATCAACAACAAGTTTCGTGGCAATAACGATGTTGATGTTGCTGGTGTCGTGTTTGACTCTTTGATTGATGCTAATGGGATAACCTATGATCCTTCTATGTATTTTTCAAAGCTTGATACAATTTCATGGAGAATGCGTACTCGCAAATCTTCTCCTGCGAATGTAAATGACACCCTTGTTATCACCATTTTCGAACTTGGTGCAACTACTGTTGTATGGCAAGATACTCAGTTTCTTTCACAGGCTGTAGTTGGAATTGACGACGCTTTTGTTCCTCAGTCTGTTGCTCCTGATCTCATTATTTGTGATCATGGATTCGCTGTTCGTTTTGATTTCTTGGCTCCTATCGAAGATACACTTCATATGATTGCAACCTGGAATCCAGGGACATGTCCACTAGCTGCAAATGGCTTTCCTGACTGCGGACCTGATTTTTCAAATCTACCTGGAAGAAGCTTTTACGGTGTCTATAGCAATGGAACACGTATTTCGTCTGCTGTTTACGATTGTAACAGTAATATGGTGACCGACGCTTGTGAGGCGTTTTATATTCAGAACTGGGAAGTTCTTGCTTCTGTATCGCTCGTTGATCGTCCATTAGACTATACATTAACGTCAACTCCTGACGATGGAATTGGCTCAGGTACTGCGACTGTAACACTTACAGATGATATCCCAGTGGTTGTTTCATGGTCAAGCCTTAAGAATATCAACACGAATATTCCTGATGGTCTCGTAGCCATGAACCTAGCTGCAGATAGCCTTCTTGTAGGAATTGCTGTTGATGGTATCAACTGTGGAGGAACAGGTCAAACAGACATTATCGTAGTTGATCTGGATGACAATACTAGCATTGACCTTGCATCTGCTGGCATCAATACGCTAAATACATATCCAAACCCGACTAGCGGTTCTCTTACTCTTGATCTTGAGCTTAACAGCCGCGAAGATGTTCGCGTGCAGATTCTAAGCACAACAGGTAAGGTTATTTATGAGACAAGTGCAAATCAAGTAGCAAGCATGCGTCAGGCAATCAACTTGACTGATGTAGCTTCTGGTGTGTACATGTTGAATGTAACTACAAGCCGTGGAAGCGCTACTCAGCGTATTCTCGTAAACTAGTCCTAAGCGACTTTTCAAATAAAAAAGCCTTGCCGTTTTTCGGCAAGGCTTTTTTTATTGTATCCAATACATGTCATTTTCGTATCTTTCGGTTGATTTTAACCCCATATTACACAAGACACACAATGAATTACTTTGATCAAGAAGGATACTCCAATCCGCAAGCTGAGAAGCAGTTTCTTGCTTCTGATCGCGCAAGCGCATTTATGCGCATGGTGTACACCACAATGACCCTAGGCCTCGCCCTCACGGGTTTGACCGCATGGGTAGTTTCTCAGAATGCTGAACTATTCACGTATTTCAACACGGGAATCATGCAGTGGATCGTGATGCTCGCACCACTCGGCTTTGTGCTTGCCCTTTCTTTTGGCATCAATAAGATGAGCTATAGCACGGCTAGTATTGTATTCGCCGTTTATTCCCTGATGATGGGATTATCGCTTTCATACGTATTTCACGCGTATGCTGGAGGAAATATTTTTACGGCCTTCTTTATCACGGCTGGAACCTTCGGAGCAATGAGTCTAATCGGTTACACGACGAAAGTCGACCTCAGCAAAATGGGCTCCCTGCTCTATATGGCCCTTATTGGCCTGATTATCGCGATGATTGCAAACCTATTTTTCAATATAGGAATTGTTGACACCATTATTTCAGTGCTCGGCGTACTCATCTTTGCAGGCCTCACCGCCTGGGATACGCAGCGCCTGCTCCAATACGGAGCATATGCGGAAGCAAATGACGAAGACATGCGTAAGGTCGGCCTAATCGGAGCACTGGGATTGTACCTCAATGTCGTGAACATGTTCTTGTTCATTCTTCGTCTACTTGGTGGAGACGACTAATTTTCGATACAAAAAACGAAAGGCTCGCCAATCCGATCTCGGGTTGGCGAGCCTTTTTTATAAAAATCCTTACTGACACCAAAAGCTGCAATACATGCAACCTTTATGATACCTTTGTGTCATTAACTCGAAGATACCAGGCAGCCAGTGACTCCACATCCCCACCAAGGGCTGATATTACAGTGTAAAGAGGGCGACCGCAAAGCACAGTACGAACTGTACAAGCGGTACGCCAAGGCTATGCTGAATGTAGCTCACCGCATCACCAATTCGGTGGAAGAGGCAGAAGATGTCCTTCAGGACGCCTTTGTGCGTGCTTTTACCAAGTTGGATACCTACAAAGGCGATGCGACCTTTGGGGCATGGTTGAAGCGTATTGTTGTCAATACTGCAATCAATCACCTGCGGAGTAAGAAGCTGGACACCATTGCACTCGAAGAGGGCATGGATCCGGTAGAGGAAATGAGGATGCCTGTGATGGAATGTGGGGAGGCAAGTTGGAAGATGGCTCAAATACGAGAAGCTATCAGTAGTTTGCCTGACGGATACCGAGTAGTGTTTAGCCTTTATGTTATTGAAGGCTATGACCATGGAGAAATAAGTTTAATACTGAACATATCGGAAGCGACTTCAAAATCACAATTCAGTCGTGCCCGAAAAAAACTAAGACAAATACTGGAAGACCAATACTATGTCTGACAAACTTGAACAATACATACGAAACCATCGGGAGGAGCTTGATCTGGAAGTTCCTGACGCAGATCGCCTTTGGACAGGAATAGAAGCGCAGCTTCCTGCAGCTCCTGTCGCCAAGGTGAAACGCCCCACATGGCGCGAGCCATTGCTGCGTTGGGCAGCCTCGTTACTCGTGGCGGTAAGTATAGGCACTGGCTGGAATCTGGTCCAGTCTCCTGGCCCAATTGGCCCAATGGATGAATCTGCTGAGGTGACCGCAAGCGGTCTCCCTTCCGAATTCGCCAATATGGAAGCCTACTATCGCGACGAGATTGAACAACACCGCAGTGAGCTAGTTGCTTACCATGAAGAAGGCATATCGCTGGATGATCGATTCTCCGTTGACCTTGACCAACTACAGACCGATTATCGTGCCTTGCAGCAGGAGCTGCAACTCAGTGAAAATTCCGAAGCAGTCATCGATGCCATGGTCCAAAACCTCACTATGCAGCTTAACATCGTTCAGCAGCAATTACGCATCCTTGAAACAATCAAAAAAGCTCAGCAAACCACCAATGAGGCAGTGCACATATAATCATATCCTCATAACTACCTGGCTGATTTTACTGATCGTAATTCCCGCCTCTCTTCAGGCAGGAGATGTAAAGCTAATTCGTACGATCGAAAAAGCGTTTCCCACCTGGTCGAATCAAAAGGTAAATATTCAAAACCAGTACGGGACGGTCTATATCACATCCGGTAGTAGTAGTCGCATTACGCTTAAGGTAACTATCATTGCGAAAGGCAATACTGAGTACGTTGCCCAAAAGCTTATCAACGAAGTAGATATAAAAACTACCAGTCTTTCAAACGAACTTCGGGTAGGTACAGAAACGCCTCGTAGTCCGGGCATGAAGCTCGGTGATAAAGGCTTATCAGTCCGCTATGAACTTGAGATTCCGCGCGCTAATCCGCTGAAGGTGTACAACAAGTTTGGTGATATATCGCTAGGAGATCGAAAAGGCGATGTCGAAGTAATTATCAAAAATGGCACCCTCACTGCTGGCAAGCTTGAAGGGTCTGTCAATGACTTACGCGGACACTTTAGTCATGCTGATATCGGCTACTTAAGGACTGGCCAGATTGATTTCAAATTTGGCAATGTAACCGTAAGTCAGGTTGGATACCTTAGAATAAAACAGGCTGGAGGCGATTTGAATATTGGAGTTGCAAAATCGCTCGAAATGTATGTCAAACAAGGCAAAGTAAGTATCGGGCGTGCTGATGTGGTGCGTGGCGAATACAGTTCAAAATTCTTTGCGCTAGGGTATTTGGGTAAATTGCTCGATATGGAAGTCAAGTATGCCGAAACCTTCACCGTAGGGGAAGTAGGGGCAGATTTCACTTCTATTAATATTGAACAAAGCTATACACCTGTTCAGCTCAATTTCAATCCTGAAGCTCGATTCAAGTTACAGGCGTCCATGAAAAAGGCAAGCCTTACCTATGATGCGCCAACCGTCTCCATGACAATCATGGAAAGCAAGTCCACCGACGAATGCAAATGCACGCAAATGGACTATTACGGTCAATTTGGCGGCGGATCGAATCGGCCCGCAAAGGTCAAAATCGAGGGCTATTTTGGTTCAGTAAAAATTACTCAGTAGCGCTGTTTTAAGGTTTTCTCAGTGAGCCAGGCCATAAATGACCTGGCAATAGTGACAGATATTTGGCGCTAAAGCTTCATGAATGTTGATTGAGACTTTAAAAAGCAAAAACAGAGAGAAAGAAAGTCTTTGAAATAGTTTTTTTGAGCTTTAGTATTTCATATTTTACTATTGCTCCGGGAGGGGAATATTTCCAAGGTTAAGCACAAAGAGTCAGGGATATCGTGAAAACCTTGATTACCTCAGCACAATCTTTCCTACAATCATTTTTCCATTAGCTTGAAGGCGGTATACAAAAACACCTGAAGGCATATCCAACTCAACAGTCACCAAGCCGGTGGCATTTGTTTCAAGCTGTTGAGAACTGACTTCTTTTCCTGCCAAATCATATATCGCTAGCGCAACGATTGCTCCAGGAGCGAGTGCAGTAGGGAAATTGATTTCCCCGGTAGACGGTTGCGGATAAGGATTCCCAGCCATTAAGGCCTGAGCCTGCACCACCTCGACCGTGTTGGACCAAATCGTTCTGCCGTCGGCAAGCGCCGCAGAAATTTGATACATATTGGCACCAGCAAGCGGCTGCATATCACGCGTGGCGATCACATCGCCCTCCAGGCGTTGGATAGGTAACTTCGTATGTCCAGAGATTCTCCAAAGCGTTTGGGACAAAGGCGTTTCCGCCAAGGCAGTCCACGATAGCGATACGCCCGTTTGTACAGACTCCGCTGACAACAGAATTGCTTCTCCGTCCAACACGTTTTCTGGTATCCCTAAACCGAATGCGCTGAATCCACCTGTCCAGGTATTTTCAAATGAAGTTGTGCCATTAAAGGTTCCCGTTGTCGGAGCCTGATCGGTTACTCCAGCTCCATTTGTGTTTGAAGGCAAATCCGTAAGGCCCGGAACTTTGTACATTCTTAATTGAGGAATCAAGGAAGCTCCTGTATAGCTCGTTCCGGCCAAGCCATTTATATATGTTGCAAGTTCATTCAGGTCGGCATTGGTAAGATATAAACGGATGGTATAATCATCTGTACCACTAGCATTTGTAGGATCAGCACGGAACTGCTTCGCAGCAAAATATGGAAGCCCTGCGATATTTAGATTGCGAAATGGCCCGGTCGGATTAAATACCGACTGAGCAGTGAGAGGACCGTGGTCAAAAGCAGTATTGTTCCTAATCCAGAGGATCAAACTATCATTCGTTCCGATATATGCGCGCGTTTCGTTTCCACGCAGATCACAGGTATAGGTATGATCACTTGTGACTACTGGAAAAGCCTGGCGAAGACTTTGGATATACGTGTCATTCGCTATGCTATTAGGAGCACCGGGCGTTTGAGAAGTATTGTCAGCGACTGCTGCTGTATTCCAGTTCCTGCGATCACGAGCATCATTTGATATCGTATTAATAAAGCTATAAACACGCTGATCAGGACCGTAAGTAAGGGTGTCAAACACAAGTGAATTTGCACCCTGTGTACCAAACTCTGGATGGTTAGCTGAAGAAAAATCACACGTTCCGCAACTTCCTCCTGTAGTATACCCATACGAAAAGCCATGGAAGTAAGAAGCATCAGGCGCGCGCGTTTGAACGGCATCTCCTGTATTTCGCATCGTGATCGTCGCCCAGTCAGGGTTGGAGAATACGGCAGGCAAATACTGGTCGTAGGCACCGCTTGAGGGATTGGCACAATCACTGGAAAAATATAAACTCGGCCCAGCACTCGCACAACCGCCTACCACAAGTTGATCGATTCCGACCACGTAGGTAAAATCGAGATTGGCATCAGTTGGGTCATCGCCTCCTGGAAAAGCTGTGCTGATTGCAGTATTCATCGTCGCCGTAGGAGGCGTCGAACCGAGGTCATTCGAATACACAACGATTAGTGCTCCTACAGGCACTTTCTCCCAGGTACAATGATCACTAAACTTGACGTGACCAGGAGCGATCCCCAATTGGGAACCTGCACCACCTGTAAACACACCACTATTATCATCGATGATCCAGCCGCGTAAATCGACCGTTTCACCAGGTGTTCCTATTACAAGGAGTTCAATATATTCATAGCGACCCGATCCTGTATTTTCTCCTTGGGAAGCTTCATTGACGATTATTCCATCGCCACTAGGGGCATCATCATTATTGATAAAAAAACGGTGCGTATTCTGGCCTACATTAGCGGTTCCGCTTGATACCGAAAGGCTTAAGTCTACCGATTCGTTAGGCTCGACCGTCGCGTCTCCATTTACAATTACAAGTACACTTTGAGTTTGAGGATAGCTGCTTCCTGTTGTAAAGGTAAGCTGCACAGATGCTGGGAAAACAAAGTCGGTTCCAGGAGTGGCGGAACCCGTCCCGTCAAGCGTAACATCTACGACCACATTAGCTCCTGTTGGTGCGATAGGCATTGTGACATCTATCGTCTGGGCGCTACTGCCTGCATTTCCTTCTGGGCTAGACGAAGAGTTTACAGCAAAGCCTACGCTTACAGTAGGCGTC
This sequence comes from Bacteroidia bacterium, assembly GCA_045106685.1. Lineage (GTDB taxonomy): Bacteria > Bacteroidota > Bacteroidia > J057 > J057 > JAUIGE01. Next base: position 27,834 of record JBGCFB010000049.1, read on the forward strand.
ACCACACCACCAATAACGATATCGTCGATCCCTAACTCATCACGTGAGCCGCTACCGCCGGCATCGCCGACTTGCCACACTAATTCAATCGTAGCGCCTACGGCGAGATTTATACCGATGAGACTTGTGCTTCTACTTGTGATCACGACCGCAGGCGAAGCTACAGCTAGCTGGGTCGTAGTATAATCTAGCGTCGGAACGGCAACTCTGCCTGTCCCCAAATCATATGCAAAGTCTAATGAACAGGCTCTGTCACCATTGTTGAGCGAGAGAATGTCATATTCTATTGCCAGATCTGGAATAGCAGCTCCCGTATTGTTTTCTACAAATAACACGATCTCTCCCGGTGTCATATCTGCTCCGGTAGGTTGCACCCAGATTGCTTGATTACCTCCACTATTGAGCCCATAGATTCCACCGCCAGTCACACCACCAGCGGTTACGCCTCGCGCATGATCTCCGGTAGTATTACCTCCTCCAACAGTATATCCATCAGAGCAACCTATGATTTCCCACTCGTCGGAATCAAGCTCCCCGGCACCGGGAACAGCGACAAAACCACTACCGTTGAATCCTGTGAAGTCAATGGTCTGGGGAGGTGCTGTAAGTGAATATGGATTTTGAGCAAATCCAACATAAAGTAGCGAGGAAAGGAACAGCAGGAAACCAATACGTTTCATGATAGCGGAATTTTAACAAGTGTGTAGAACTGCAAAATACGGTTGAAATACCCAGAAACCCGCATGATGAAGATTAAATGATTATTAAAACGAAAGATCTGCCTAATTTCGTCACGATTTTAACACTATGTTCCACTTTAAAGCGATTAGTAATTTCCTTGGACTCCTGGTAGTCATATCGGGAGTTGCGATGCTCCTGGCATTACCTTTTTCCTTCTATTTTGATGCAGGAGACCACTTTCCCATCCTTATTGCGGGTGGAAGTGCCATGGCAATCGGCGGCCTGCTCTGGCTTTTTACACGAGAAGAAAAACAAGCCGAATTAAAAAAACGCGACGGCTACCTGATCGTAACCGCTGGCTGGATCATCATGTCGCTAGTCGGCGCTTTACCTTATTATTTAGGGCAATATTTTTGTGGACCAGAGTTTCCCATAACGACATATACCGACGCTTTTTTTGAGACAATGTCCGGTTTTACGACTACCGGAGCCAGTATTCTCGGCACACAGATCGAGAGCCTGCCGGCAGGCCTTCATTTCTGGCGATCTATGACACACTGGATTGGAGGAATGGGAATCATTGTATTGACAATCGCAATTCTCCCGCTCCTCGGAATCGGAGGCATGCAGCTTTATGCAGCTGAGGTTCCAGGGCCTACGCCAGACAAACTCACACCCCGCGTGAAGGAAACCGCCAAACGATTGTGGATTGTGTATGTCGCATTGACGGCTATTCAGGCAATTCTATTGCTCTTGTCCAATCTGACAACAGAGATGTCCAGTGAGCAAATGAGCATATTTGAGGCGATTTGCCACTCTATGTCAACGCTTTCGACGGGTGGGTTTTCTACCCGACAGGCCAGCATGGGAGCCTTTGCTCCTGCCCACCAGTATGTAGTGATCATATTTATGTTTCTGGCAGGCATCAACTTTGCGCTTTCTTACTTTCTCTTCAAAGGTAAACCGCGTATTCTGTGGAAAAACGAAGAGTTCAGAGTTTATACCAGCCTGGTATTTGCTTTGATTGTGTGCTGTACTGCAGTGGTGTTTTGGGGGACGTATATGGAAGGCGGAAAAAGCCTGGAAGCAGCTTTTCGAGATAGTGCCTTCCAGGTATTATCGGTGATTACCACGACGGGTTTTGGCACTGCTGACTTCACAAGTTGGGGACCTTTCTTACTGGTCATGTTTTTCATTTTGATGTTTGTGGGTGCCAATGCCGGGTCGACCTCGGGCGGCATCAAAATCGTCCGCCATATTGTGATTTTCAAGAATAGCTACCTTGAACTAAAGCGTCAAATCCACCCTAAAGCGATCCTTCCGGTACGCTTCAACGGCAAAGGAATCCATCCCGATATAGTATCCAAGATCAAAGCGTTTTTCATCATTTTCATTCTGCTTTTTGTATCGGGAGTGTTCATAATGGCACCGCAAATTCCCGATTTAAAACCTTCCAAAACCCTCCTCACTTGCCAAAACTCAGACAGCCCTGAATGTATTGCACTTACGGTACAATATGAGAGTGCTAACCGAGCGTTTAAGTATGAGTCTGCAATGGGAAGTGTGGCAGCAACACTTGGAAATATAGGGCCTGGAATAGGTATTGTCAGCCCGGCTGACAGTGAAAATTTCGCCCAGTTTTCACCTTTTGCTAAGTGGTTCTTGTCTTTTCTCATGCTACTGGGAAGGCTGGAATTATTCACCGTTCTCATGCTTTTGACTCCGTTTTTTTGGAAGGAAAAATAGGGCCAAACTGGCACGATGATTGTATAGTTTATGACAAGAAACTATTCTGATCGACGTAACAATGCATGCTCTGAAATAACCGATTTTAATAGCAAGTCTCTATATGACCAAATTGTACCTTGCAGTCGTATTAGCCTTAATATACATGAGTTGTGGGCAAAGCGCCCTTGAGTCTGTGCCTCCAGCTATTGCCGTATCTGAGCAATATGATGACGGCACACTTTGGTACTCAGGATTCATGCAAGACAGCGTACAAACCGGCCACTGGGCCTGGTTTTTCCCCAACGGAAGCAAGCGTTATGAGGGAACCTATATAAAAGGTAAGCAACATGGTTTGTGGAAATATTACCATCAGGATGGTTACCTCGATTACGAAATCACCTACCATACAGGCATTATGCACGGCCCCATTCACCACTACCATCCGAGTGGGCTCAAGCGCATCAAAGGTCAGTATGCTTCTGGTCAATTAGAAGGCCCTTATGTCGTATATTATACTGAAGGTATGGCTTACGAAAGTGGCTATTACCACCTTGGTATGAAAGACAGCACCTGGACTCAATTTTATATGAGTGGCCAACCAAGACGCCAGGGTATTTATAAAAACGATACTCAGCATGGCACCTGGACCTGGTGGCATGAGGACGGAATCATTGCAAACACCGAGATTTTTCAATAATTTTCATTGCCTTACAGCTCTCACCTCCTACAAAACATGATGCTCCATATGTATACCCGACGTAAAATACTTGGCCTCACTGCCTTTCTCCTATTTGGAGTTATGCAGGCATGGGCACAGTGCGGCGTCAATATTCCTGACGGGGAACGCTGCGAGGCGCCCGGCGGAACCAATTGTGAATTTTATATCTGTGTTGGTGGCGTATGCCAGCCATCAGGCCTGTACTATCCAGCTGGCTCTAAGTGCGGCTGCTTCGGTGACGAGTGCTATGACGATTTCTGTGATGGAAATGGCAACTGCCAATGTGTGCTTACTCCTGCTTCATTCGGTACGCCTTGTGCCTCAGAGAAGAACATCTGTGATGGTGAAGAGACCTGTGACGGAATTACCGGACGTAACTGTAGCGGCCCGGTGAATAACCCTGCAGCTGTTTGTGACGATGGTATCGCCTGTACCAATGACTGCAACCCTGTAGATGGTTGTGTTACTTACCCGATCGATGCGCTTTGTGATGATGCGAACATCTGCACCATTGACGAATGCGACACAACAAGTCTCATGGCAGGCTGCTCCAATGCCTGTAACCCGATTCCAGCTTGTGTCAATGATCCTGCATGTACTACTTTCCCTATTGAGTTACTTGCTTTTGATGGAAGTCTTGAAGGACTTCAGTTAAGCCTTAACTGGATGACTGGTTTTGAGCTGAATAATGCCGGATTCGAAATCTGGATGCGCGAAGCGCAGGACGAGTTCGCAAAAATTGGCTTTGTGGCAGGCGCAGGCACTGTACAGGAGGCACAGCTTTATCAATTCAATACACTACTTCCCAAGCCTGGAATCTACATAGTCAAGCTTCGTCAACGCGACCTTAATGGCGCATCATATGACTCACGTGTTCTGCGATTTAAAGTAGAGACTTCGAATCTCTTTACGCTTTATGCTCCGTTTCCGAATCCTTCTGCAGGAGATGCAGTCATTAGGTTTCAGGTAGAACATGTCGGTACAAGTTGCTTGCGTTTGTATGATGAAAAAGGGACGCTTATTCGGACTTTGTTTGAAGAAAAAAGTGAGCCTGGAAAGCTTTATCATATCACAATTAAGGAAGGCTGGTTATCAGAAGGCATTTATTTTTGTCATCTAAAAACAGCCCACGGTTCATTTACCCAAAAACTAATTCGTTACTAGCATGAAGCGCCTACTATTACTTTCGATACTTACGATGATGCTGGGCGGCACCATGCTTTTTGCCCAACAGAAAGCCAGTGATCAGCAATCACCTGCCCAACAAGCAGCTCGCCAAACGGCTTTTTTACACAACATGCTTCACCTCAATCAGGATCAACAACAAGTGATCTTGTGCGCGTACGAAGACCTCTACCGAACACGTGTCCAACTCATGGAAACGCATACGGCTAAGGGCGGCTCCTCTGACACGTATCGCATGCAGCTTTTTCACAAACAAGAAGCCTGCACCCAAAAAGTCATAACCAGCCTTACGGCCTCGCAGGCAAAGCGCTACCAGCAGTATCTGGATAAGCTGAAGCCACGGTACGGGAATTGAAATCCTCGGTATTACTTTGATCATCACGACTGAAGTCTCGAACTTCAATTGCTGACTTGATAATGTTTCATCTTTGCGTACGACACATACGCAACGGGCGCGCCTTCTTGGTCGTCCTTTGCATATTCGTCTCAAAAAAACCGAAATATGAAACTTCGCACCACTACGCTTCTATTATTATCGATTCTCTTTAGCCTCAGTCAGGCCTTTTCCCAAACACATCAAGAGCAGTATGACGCAATCCTTGCTGAGCAATTTCCTGCCGATGGCCCAGGAGGCTCCGCAATCGTCGTAAAAGATGGGAAAGTCGAATACCTCAAGGCATTCGGCAAGGCAAATCTGGAACTGGATGTAACGATGAAGCCACAGCACATCTTCCGCATAGGTTCTATTACAAAGCAATTTACCGCCTGTGCCATTCTGAGATTAGTCGAGGCAGGTAAGCTATCGGTCGATGACCCGATCACCAAGTTTATTCCTGATTATCCAACGCATGGCAAAACCATTACTGTGGAACATTTGCTCACCCACACTTCTGGAATCCAGAGTTATACAGGCATGGAGAAATGGGATGGAGAAGTGCGCAAGCAGGACTTCACTCCTACCGAGATGATCGATTATTTCAAGGAGGAGCCGATGGAGTTCGATCCGGGAGAGAATTATCACTACAATAATTCCGGCTACTTTTTGCTTGGATATATTATTGAAAAAGTTTCGGGCAAAACCTATGCAGAACACATCGAGAGTACGTTTTTCGGCCCTTTGGGCATGAAGCATTCTTCGTATGGAAACTTCAACAAGATCGTGCCTAACAGAGCTGCAGGCTATCAGCAAGATAATAATGGGGCGTACCAAAATGCCGACTTCCTGAGTATGACGCAGCCATATGCGGCTGGCTCATTGCTCTCCAATGTTGAGGACCTTTCCATCTGGTATCATGCGGTGATGAGCGGCAAGGTTATCAGCAAAGAAAGCCTCAAAAAAGCCCATACTTCATACAAGTTAAATAATGGAGAAGAGACCAATTATGGTTATGGATGGTCGATCAGCACCATTCAGAAAAGCCCCAGAATACAACACGGCGGCGGCATCAATGGCTTCCTTACTGCTTCGATGTTTTTGCCTGAAGAAAAAGTATTCGTTGCTGTTTTTTCAAACTGTAATTGCGTGGATCCTGGCTCTATGGCAAACAAAATCGCCGCGATTGCGATCGACAAGCCTTATCCGTCCAAGGCGATCCAAGTAAGTGCTGAGGCACTGGCAGAATATCAAGCAGTATATGAATCCGAAGAAGGCGCTCAGCGCGTGATTACAGAAGAAAATGGGCAGTTATTCTCTGTTCGTGATGGCGGCCAACGATTTGAAGTCTATCCATATGAGAAGGACAAATTCTTCTTTGAAGGTGGCGTTACAACCCTTGAATTTAAGCGAAGTAAAAAAGGCAAAATCGAGTCTGTGACTTCTATTAGTGATCGCGAAACCGTCTCATGGAAACGCACCAAAAAAGATATTCCTGTCGAGACTTTTGTGAAAGTAGATGAGGCACTGTTGGCTCGTTATGTAGGTAATTACCAACTAGGTCCTGGTTTTATCATCGCGATCACATTGGAGGACGGCAGCTTATTCGCACAAGCTACTGGTCAGCAAAAAATAGAACTTAAGGCGCTTTCGGATGATACGTTCAAAATAGTTGTCGTAAATGCGCGCATCGTATTTAATCTTGATGGTCAGGAAAAAGCCGCTAGTTTGACCTTATTCCAAAATGGCGAAAACAAAGCCATGCGAGTAGATTAATAACCACTATTTGACCATGAAAAAATTTCGTCCTCTCATTATCATCGCAGGCCTTATCGCTGCACTTGTGGGTGGCTATTTCATGCTAAACAGCATGCTATTCGATGGTATAAGCCCTCAGCACATTGAGACTGATGGTTTTCAGGCTAATATATTTTCACCAAAAAAGTCAAATTCAAAGGCCGCTGTCGTCATCTTAGGCGGCGGCCAGTTTGGGGATTATTGGGGGCAATCTTTGGCAAAAAAAGGCTATACCGGCCTTTCACTCCCTTACCACCGAAAGCCAGGCTTACCCGATTTACCAGAGGAAATTCCTTTGGAATACTTTCAGAAAGCGATTGCCTGGCTCACGAAGCAGACAGCTGTAGATGCAGACAAAATCGTCGTTATGGGCGCCTCACGAAATGCAGAACTTGCGCTGTTAGTCGCGAGCACATTTCCAGATGCCGTAGCCGGCGCTATCGCGTATGCACCCGGCTCAGCCAGTTGGTCCAATACCGTTCTACCTTTCAATTCGGATGAGCTTAAGCCTAGCTGGACCTTTCAAGGGAAACCGGTTCCTTATATCGCGATGAATAAGATTCAAGGCGGTGATTCTGATCGGATTTCGTTGCTAGATTACTGGCGAAATGGCTTGGCTGACAGTGCCCAGTATAGTACCGGGCACATTCCTGTCGAGCGCATCAAAGGGCCGATTCTTCTACTCTCAGGACTAGATGATCAGGTATGGCCTGCCGCAGAAATGAGCGACTTGATTGAAGCAAAATTGAAAGCCTACAACTTTCAGCATCGGGTTGATAATATCCAGTATGAAGATGCTGGCCACCTTATTTCGGGCAATCCTGATTTCTTAAATCCAGAGCGAGATGGCCAGATGACCGTCAACGGACGAAACTATCGCTATAATTTTGGAGGAACCTCCGAAGGCGATCAGAAGGCACAGCAGGACGCGCGCGCGCGGGTTTTTGAGTTTATGAATCAGTTATAAAACACCCTATATGGAACGTTCGCAGTTTCTCAAAACCCTTGAGGGTTTCACCCCTGATTTGCCCCCAAAAGAAATCCTGAAAGCCATCGACTACAACTCATTGAACAATGATCAATGGGGCGATGATGAAATGCCTCAGGATGAGCTTAGAGCAGAGGTTTCGGAGGCATTATTGACAAAATTAAACACAAAGCATCTTGAATTAATTCGCTATTTGCTTAGACAAGAAATCAACTACTCGAGACGTAAAATGTCCATGAGGGAAACTCTACGTGAGCTTACCTTTATGCTTTATATGACTGGCGAAATGTCGGATATTCCTTTGTTGTATGAGGCAAAGCTGGATACAAGTTTTGATGCCGGATGTGGCCTGAATATCGAACTTATATTTTGGAAGGACAAAGAGGAAGTCAAACGTTTTTTTTCAAAAAATAAGCATCCCAAATATGATATTGTAGAAACCATCACGGATTACGAACAGTACGATTTTCAATCGCATGAGGCTTTCGTGTCTTGGATGAAGTCTTATTATGAATTGAACTAGGTAAAAAAAATACAATGAGCATCACTTCACATATCGCAAAACATCTCAGGGAAGTTTATTTTGGAGGCAACTGGACCGCGGTGAATTTTCGGGATACCGTTTCAGATATTACCTGGGAACAGGCTACAGCCAAGGTCCAGGATTTCAATACGATACTCACCCTGGTGTATCATATGCACTATTATGTGCATGAAATTACCAAAGTACTCGAAGGAGGTCCACTTACTTCCAAGGATGAGTACAGCTTCAGTCATCCTCCTATTCAGTCTGAAGAAGAATGGCAGGCACTACTGAATCATTACTGGAAAGAAGCGGAGCATTTTATTGGCCTAATTGAAAAGCTTCCCGATAGCATTCTTGCCGAAGACTTTACCGATGCGAAATACGGCATCTACTATCGTAACCTCAGCGGCATTGTTGAGCATACCCACTATCATTTGGGACAGATCAGGTTGCTGAAGAAGATGGTTTAGGGTGCTGGGTCATAAATGACCCAGCAATAATGATAGACATTAGACGCTAAAGCTTTATGAATGCCTAGGGCTTTAGCCTCTATGTTTTATACTATTGCCCGGGGAGGGAATCCATTTATGGCCTGGGGCCAAGATTAATCCACCACCAACTTATACGTAGGATCCTCTACGACATTGACGTCGATGATTGCTTCTGCATTCTTGAGCAATATGCGACAGTCCTTACTCAAGTGCTTGAGGTGCACCTTCTTGCCTACTTTATGGTAGCGTTCGGTGATTTTGTTCACCGCTTCGATGGCGGACATATCGACAATTCGGCTTTCCTGAAAATCGATAATGATCGTTTCCGGGTCATTGAGAACGTCGAATTTTGAGTTAAATACGATTACAGAACCAAAGAAAAGTGGACCGTAAATTTCGTAATGCTTTGCGCCATCTTCGTCGACATGTTTACGCGCACGAATGCGCTTGGCATTGTCCCAGGCAAATACAAGTGCGGCGATAATCACTCCGATGATCACTGCGAGTGCAAGATTATGCACAATAGCAGTAACGAGCGTTACGACGACCATCACAAATACATCTGACTTGGGCATGCGGTTGATCGTGCGGAAGCTTGCCCACTCAAATGTGCCAATAGCAACCATGATCATCAGTCCCGTAAGTGCTGCCATGGGAAGCTTTTCGATCAAATTTGCACCAAACATAATAAAGATAAGGAGCATCACAGCCGCAAAGATGCCTGAGAGACGAGCGCGGGCACCTGATGAAACATTGATCAAACTCTGGCCAATCATCGCACAACCGCCCATGCCTGAAAAGAATCCAGAAAGGATATTGGCAGCTCCCTGAGCGACCGCTTCTTTATTTCCACGACCGCGGGTCTCCGTGATTTCGTCGATAATGTTGAGCGTAAGCAAACTCTCAATCAGTCCGACGGCGGCCATGATCGCCGAATAGGGTGCTATGAGGATAAGGGTGTCGAGCGTGAATGGAATTTGAGGGATGTGAAATGGTGGGAATTCACCTTTTATAGATGCAATATCACCCACCGTTTTAGTATCGATCCCTAAAGCCCACACCAAACCAAAGATCGCCAAAATCGCTACCAGGGATGATGGAATCGCTTTGCTGAGTTTTGGAAGTCCCCAAATGATAAACATGGAGAGTAAAACAAGTCCGCCGAAAATGTATAGTGATTCTCCTGTAATCCAACTACCAGAACCATCTTTAAACTGTTCAAACTGAGACATAAAAATGATAATGGCCAGCCCATTTACAAATCCAAAAATAACCGGATGAGGCACGAGGCGCATTAGTTTTCCCATACGCAGGAAACCGGCAACCGCTTGAATGATACCTGCGAGGATAACCGTTGCAAATATGTATTCGACACCGTGTGAAATAGCTAAGTTGACGAGAACTACCGCGACAGCTCCTGTAGCTCCTGAAATCATACCAGGACGTCCACCAAAAATAGATGTGATCAGGCCCATGACAAAAGCAGCATACAGTCCTGTAAGCGGCGAAAGTCCGGCAATAAGGGCAAAGGCTACAGCCTCAGGGATCAGGGCGAGGGCTACGGTGAGTCCAGATAAGACCTCGTTTTTATAATCTACTTTCTGGCTGAGGTCAAAGAGGTTGAAATATTTTTCCATTCAAATAGGGCGATACGGATGCGGACGGGATTAAATTCCCGCCGTGAAACAGTAAAAATGTGGTGGCTAGTGGTCTAAAGTTTAGGGCAAAAAAATACCCTTGCGCGTAGAAGGGCGCAAAGGTATATCATTTTTGTCTTATAACAAGCCTAGTTACATCCAAGATCGTCTTTGGAGTGGTCGTCATTATTCGGGAAACAATACCCCGAAGGCAAGACCGATGGAAGATAGCGTTCAAGTGATGCATCATACAGTGCGTCTTCAATGAAAGAAGTCAAATCTTCGATTTCCTGATTGCCAAGTTCAAGCGGGCGAAATGTCGGGTCGAGCTGACTCGCCGGCACATTGCTATTGGCAGGAATAGCGGTGTTCTTATATTCGATAACTTCAGCTACTGAGTGGAATGTACCACCATGTCCGAAGAACGGAGAGTCCTTTAGATTGTAGAGCTGAGGCGTTTTGAATTGATAAAGCTCAGAAGGGTTCCCGGTGAAACCGCCACGGCCTTTGTGAGCGCCATCCTCAGGATCAGAAACGACGTCCGAACCTACTAGGTCAGGCATCCCCAATGCATGGAAATCCATATTGTTGAGGGCAGGTCCCTGGTGGCAGCTTCCACATTCGGCTTTACCGAAGAAGATGCTTGCGCCACGCTTTTGTTGCTCAGTCATGGCATTATAGTCACCTCCAAGCCACTTTTGAAAAGGAGCCTCATTTGCCAGAAGCGTACGTTCATAGGCAGCGATTGCCAAACCAGCATGCTCACGATCATAGCGAGCAGGAGCTGGCACATCAGGGAAAGCCGCATCAAACAATTCGCGGTAGCCCATTACTTCACAGAAAGAGGCATCGCTTTCCATGCGGTGAACATTGAGTCCGGCAACGGCTTGGATTTCAACACCGTGATATCCGAGTTTATTAACCGCTTTTGGCGTTCCTTCGGTCCAGTTGGCTTCGGTACCAATATTATCACCGACTGCGCCGAACTGACCATTCCAGAGCATAAGTTCCTGATAAGCAGAGTTTAAGGTAGTAGGTGTGCGCACAGGCTGCACGTCTATCTCGTCAGATTTATAATTAGGATTTATTTTTCGGCCTTCTCCACGAAGCCCGAATCCCATGCCTCCTTCACCTATACCTTGTCGTGTACCGGCCTGAAAGCCAGCAGCAACGTGGTGACAACTGGCACAAGAATAGGTATAAACACCTTCGGCCAGCTCGGCTTCGCTACCCATTCCAGTTTCGTGGTAGAGGTTTTTGCCTAATTCAACCTTGGCTGCTGATAGTGGATTCTTAGGGTCCTGAGGGATCGCATTAAAATCTGTTGCGTCCGGAAGGCGCAAACTTGCGGTTCCTTTTCCAGGATATGCTTCATTGATAGTAGCCTCCAGACTACGGTCGAGCACATCGCCCGGATAATCATCCGAGTGACAAGCACTGAGTAATACGAGCGAGGCAAAGAGCGGAAGGAAGGTTTTGGGGTAGAAATATTTAGTCATGTTGTCCCTGCGATGAGAAATTTGATAAGTCGGATAAGGTTGAGCAGGATTAAGTGGGTCGAAGCGTATGGCAAAAATATGAAAAAAATCCTATTTGTCTTCTGGACGACATTCATTTTTAGCCACTCTTCAATTCTGACAAAATGTGTGCCTGATCGTCACTTTATGTAAAGTATTTTTAATGAAATAATATACACGAAAGCCATATACGTATTTATCCCTACCTGTATTGGGGGACTGATTTTGCTAAAATCTCTTATTTCAATTTAAACACAATCTCAACTTGCGCTTTCTTATCTGTCTGAGGTTGATCGGAAGGTATTGGGCTAAATTCCCATTTCATGATGGCTTCAATACCTGCTGCCCTCAAGGTAGAGTCAGAATTGGCAGGTTCGACAATCTCAACCTGAGTTACATGACCTTCAGGAGCAATAACAAATTCAAAGATGATGACTTCTTCTTTTTCGCTTCTATAGATAGGATATCCAAGGCTTTGGAGGAGCCGAGTATTCCCTTCCCCAAAAGAGAATGATATTGGCGGTTTGGGGCTAATAGAGGTGGTATCCTGAGCATGGAGTGCTGTGGATGAAACGCCAAATAATAAGGCCCCGATTAAGAATAGATAAATATGGTTCATGGTTTGCTAAAAATAGGGATTTAGACTTCGATTGCTATATTTACTTTTTGGGCTAAAAAAGCCAAACGCTTCTTTTTCAATACATCATTTATAGCATTCATCAGATATGGCTGGACATAGTAAATGGGCCAATATTAAGCACAGAAAAGGCGCTCAGGATAAGAAACGCGGAAAATTATTTTCTCGGTTAGTAAAGGAAATTGCTGTCTCAGTAAAAGAAGGCGGGCCTGATCCCGACGCGAATCCGCGTCTGCGTGTGGCTATCAAAAATGCTTCCAAAGCATCCGTCCCAAAAGACAGAATCCAGGGAGCGATTAACAAAGGCTCCGGCAATGACGGCACTTCCTATGAGGAAGTTACCCTTGAAGGATATGCTCCACACGGCATCGCGGTATTCGTAGAATGCCTTACCGATAACAACAAAAGGACGGTACAAAATGTCCGCGCTGTATTCAGTAAGTATGGCGGAAGCATGGGGAAAAATGGCTCTGTCGATTATTTGTTTGAGCGAAAAGGCATTTTTGTTATCAATAAAGAAGGCTTAGAACTGAGTGAAGATGATCTCATGCTCGAGCTGATGGACGGCGGCCTTGAAGAATTTGAATCGCAAGACGAAGCCTACATCGCTTCTTCAGCATTTGAAGACTTCGGCGCACTCAACTCTAAACTCGAAGAACTGAATATCGAAGCTGAAAGCTCCACGCTGGAGCGCATGCCGCTCACCCCTACCGTTCTGGACATGGCCCAGGCCGAAAGTGTATTCCGCCTCCTGGAAAAACTTGAAGAAGACGAGGATGTCCAGCAGGTCTTTCACAATGTGGAGATGACGGAAGAAATCGCTTCACGATTTTAATGAAAAGCCTCGACTTCGTCTCAGCAATGAAGCAAAATCGCGAACCGATTTTGCTTCATTGCTTTCGCGATAGCGATTGCTACTTCAACAAGCTCTGAAAAGCAAACATCTCATCCCTGAGGCGAGCAGCTTCGACGAAGTCGAGATCTTTGGCTGCGACTTCCATTTGCTTGCGAATTTCCTTGATTTTAGCCTGGATGTCTTCTTTGCTGAGATAATCAGTATCCGGTTCTGCCGCAATCGAAATCACCTCATCCTTGAGGTCAAAATCTTTGGTTCGGTTGCCGAGTGCAGTAGAGAAAATATCCTTACTGGCTTTGACATTCTTGACAACAGTCGTCGGCGTGATGCCATGCTCCTCATTGTAGGCCATTTGCTTCTTGCGACGATATTCTGTCTCATCAATCAACTTCTGCATGGCCTTGGTAATTCTGTCACCATAGACAATCACGCGCCCCTCCGAATTACGTGCGGCACGTCCTGCTGTCTGGATAAGGGAGCGATCCGTACGCAAAAAGCCCTCTTTGTCACCATCCAAAATTGCGACAAGACCAACCTCAGGAAGATCAAGTCCTTCTCGCAGCAAGTTTACACCAACCAATACATCAAAGCGGCCTTCACGCAAATCGCGCAAAATATCAACGCGATCAAGTGCAGTCACATCGGAGTGAATATAACGCGCCGTAATGCCCAGGTCGCCGAGATAGCGAGAAAACTCTTCTGCCATACGCTTGGTCAAGGTCGTAACCAGCACACGAAAGCCTTTTTTTACGGTATTATCAACTTCATCCAAAAGATCGTCCACTTGATTAACACAAGGACGCACCTCTACAGGTGGATCAAGCAGACCAGTAGGCCGCACAATTTGCTCCACCACTTCACCTGCACAAAGCTCCAACTCATAGTCGCCTGGCGTTGCACTCAGGTATACAACCTGATTCTGGCGCTCTTCAAATTCGTCGAATGTCTGGGGACGGTTATCCATCGCCGACGGAAGGCGAAAGCCGTGTTCCACCAGCACCAACTTACGCGAACGATCACCAAAATACATGCCTCGTACCTGTGGTAAGGTCACGTGGCTCTCATCAATGATCATGAGATAATCTTCTGGGAAATAATCCAACAGGCAATACGGGCGACTGCCCGCTTCGCGCTCACTCAAGTAACGCGAATAATTCTCAATGCCCGAACAATAACCGAGTTCGCGCATCATCTCAAGGTCAAACTCGGTCCGCTCCTTCAGGCGATTGGCTTCCAGATACATGCCCTGTTTTTCAAAAAACTGCACCTGATCCATCAGCTCGTCCTGAATCTGAGCAATCGACTTATTCAACGTGCTCCGGCGCGTTACATATAGATTCGCAGGATAAAGCGAAACGTCTCGCATGCTATCTATTTTCCTGCCTGTTTCGATTTCAAAGCGTTGGATCGTTTCTATTTCATCTCCAAAAAACATAAAGCGCAGACCAGTATCGTCATAAGGAGGATACACCTCGACAGTATCACCTTGCACACGGAAGTTCCCAGGCTCAAAACCTGCGCGGGTTCTTGAATAAAAAAGCCCTACCAAACGATCCAAAAATGCATTTTGTCCTATCGTCATACCTGCATAGGAATTGAAAATGCTGCTTTTGTAATCCTCTGGTTTTCCCATACCATAGATACAACTCACCGATGCAATCACGATCACGTCCCTTCTCCCCATGGTCAAAGCAGTCGTCGCACGCAGGCGTAGTTTTTCTATATCCTGGTTGATCTGGAGGTCTTTTTCGATGTATGTATTGGAGCTTGGGACAAAAGCTTCCGGCTGATAATAGTCGTAGTAAGAGATAAAATATTCGACCAAATTATCAGGAAAAAATTCTTTGAATTCCCCATATAGCTGAGCGGCCAACGTCTTATTGTGGCTCATAATAATCGTAGGTCGCTGAGACTGCTGGATTACGTTGGCCATCGTAAAGGTTTTACCGGAACCCGTAACACCCAAAAGCGTTTGGTTCGCCTCGCCATTGTTGAGGCCTTCCATTAATTGACGGATCGCCTCCGGCTGATCACCGGAAGGTTCGAAAGGCGCTTGTAGGTTAAATTGGTGATCTTGATCGGACATGGTCTTTTTGGCTACTGGCTATTGGCTTTTGGCTTTTGGCTTTTGGCACGAATTTGTAAATCTGCAATCGCTAATCTGCAATAGTCAATCCTTTATGCATAACACCTGCAGTGGTGTACAAGTAGATTGCAGATTAGCGATTTACAATTGCAGATTTAGCGCCTAAGGCGCTAGTATCCTGCACCACAAATGAAGGCGTGCGTGGTTCCCAGTGAATGAGTTCAACCGATGAGGGGAGGAAGGGTTTCAAATCAGGAAATAATACGCCTGATGAGGGATCAAGTTGGTCAAAAGGGATGGCAATATCAATGCGTCGGGGAATTTTTTGTAAGTCAGCTAAAGGAGTGGTGCAATACAGCGTCAGCGTAGGCGGAAAATACTTAACGACGTTGTTTTTAGGAGGGTCATTGGTGCTGAGGGTCGCCACAATTTCAACCTCCGCATAACGTCGCGGACGCACGTACACCAGTACGCTGGAAGGCATAATTTCCACCTCATTTAGCGTGTCTAGTTCGACCCGATAGATATTCGGATTAGTGCCTACAGGAAACGCGCTGGCCTTTGTCTGCCAACGATCGACTGCGTCGAGTAGCGCCGAAGGGCCGGTGAGCCTAACCGAATCGCTGCCTCGCAGCGCGACGGAATCTACCCGATATCCATAAGGCGGCTGGAACCTGGTCGCGACTTCGAGCGCGACGCGCTTATTGGTACGCGTCTCCAATCGTATCGCAAGGCTATCGGGTGCATAGCTGAGCATCCGCACTCCTGAAGGAAGCCTCCGGCGCAAAAATGCAGCCTCCTCTGCGCCAAGGCGCACAGTAGGTTTGGGGATATTCCCTCCATCATAATCCATGACGAGCGTATCCCGGTTTCGGCGAATCCAGGCTACGAACAACCTGGAGCCAAGACCTTCACAGTTTACTTTGACCTGCTTGAAGCCGCCTTCGTCCGGTGCTACCTGCGTAGGAAGATTGACGATCTGAGCTGGATACAAAATAGCCGTCGTGTAGCTTTGATTAAATTTAACCAAAAGCCACAAAAGGATCGCCAGCATCACCGCTGCGATACCCGGCCAACCTGCCCAATAGCGGCCAGACTGACGCGCTGAACCGGACGAGGCAGGCGCTCGCATGTGATATTATTTATCAGTTGCTTCTGTAGTGGCTGCACGAAGGGCAGTTTTCTCAAAACGGATCTTCACGCTTGAGTCTACAGAGATCAATGCTGAAGTATCATCCAGGCTCTCGATCTTGCCGTGCATGCCTCCGATTGTCACTACCTTATCGCCTTTGGCAAGGCTCTCGCGAAATGCTTTTTCTTCCTTCTGACGCTTCTGTTGAGGACGAATCATGAAGAAATAAAAGATGACAAAAATACCTCCGAGGAGAATAAAGGAACCGTAACTCGCGCTCCCTCCGCCTGCTGCTGGAGTCTGTAGAAGAATATCTGTAAACATGATGTGTGGTTGATTTTGGGCAAAGATAACAAAATACTTGCTGCTGGCTACTGGCTTCAAGCTGCTGGCTTTTTCTTCTTCTCTGGCCAGAAGCTAGCAGCCAATAGCCAGCAGCCTCTTAAAGTATTCTAAACGTCACCCGACGGTTCTGGGCGCGACCTTTGGTTGTGGTGTTACTCGCGACAGGCTTCGATTCGCCGAAGCCTCGGCTATTCAGTCGGTCGGGCGTGATGCCTTTTGTAAGTAAATGAACGACAACCGCACTTGCACGATCTTCAGACAGCGTCTGGTTTGTTTCCAGTCCGCCCTGACTATCGGTGTGCCCATTGATTTCAATTCTAATGTCAGGATTTTCTTCCAAAAAGCGCACAAGGCGATCCAATTCGAGTTTGGAACTACTATTTAGCTCAGCTTTTCCAGTAGCAAAAAAGAGGTTATTGAGACGTATTTCGCTTCCTTTTTCTAATGGCACCAACCGTAGATCACGCTTCATCTCGCCATACTTGACTGTCTTTTTCAAATCCAGGTTTTCGCTAATGGGAAAGAAGTCCTTCCGTTCTGCGCGGAAGCTATAGCGACGCCCTGCTGGTAGCAGCACTTTGTAGGCGCCATCGACGGCGCTACTGCGCGCCAGACCCATTTCCTCCGAAGTCTCAATATCATAATAGCGAATCTCAGCTGCGAGCGGATCACCTGTTGACTCATTCCGCACAACTCCTTGCACCAAAACAGTTGGGTCAGGGCGCGTATTACTTTCATTTAAGGTTACTCTAAATATGTCATCATCCCCATCGATTCGACGAGCAAAGTAAGCGTGCTTACCATTTGGTGTCACTGAGAAGAATGCGTCAAAGCCTTCGCTATTGATGATGGGGCCTAGATTTTCCGGTGTGCTCCATTTTTTCCAGCTATCACCTTCACGTCGCGAAACATAAATATCGGCCTTGCCTTCCCCTCCATAGCGATTGGAGCTAAAGTATAAAGTGCGATTATCAGCAGCCATAAATGGCGAGAACTCATCATTGGGCGTATTGATGTCGCTTCCCAAATTCACCGGAGGGCTGTAAATGCCTTCTTTTTCTCTAAAACACACATACAAATCGACCTTACCGCGCGAGTCTCTTCGCTGCAATGAAAGGAAGAGTTGCTTGCGGCTGGGTGAGAAGCAAAAGTTCTGGAGGTTGTTGCTGTTATTATAATACTGACGAATAATGATCGGCTTTGGAACAGACCATCCATCCGCAGTTCGCTCACTATAACTAATGCCACCTCCTTTAAAGGAACCATCTGCATTATAGGTATTGGCAACATACAAAGTGTTTTCGTCAGCAGAGATCGAGACTACACCATTACTGTTATTATTATTGAGCGGAGCACCCGCATTCTTGGCTTTGGACCAGGTACCGTCCGCTTGTTTTTCGCTGTACCAAATATCCTCATCACTAGAGGTTACATTACCCGGATGGCCAAAGCGGATAAAAAAGAAAAGCTTTCCGCTAGACGAAATTTGAGGATAATAGTCTGGTGCAATAGATGAATTAATCGCACTACCCATGCGCTCCAGGCGCTGTGCAGGGAGGAGAAGGGGAACCAAACAAAGGATCAATAATAAGCGACGCATATGGCTGAATGATTTAAGCAATA
>JBGCFB010000005.1:0-16462 GCA_045106685.1 Bacteroidia bacterium
AAAAGCCGCTCCAACATGGAACGGCTTTTTTTAATTTCCTGACAGGCTAGTGCTAACATCCCGGAAAGAAATATTGAGTAAAGACAATTTCGTACTCGGTACCTTTTGATGTTTGTTTGCTCATAATAATAAAGCTGGCTCTCTTTCCATCCCAATCCATATCCACAATAAAGTCAGGCATTTGGTCACGATTGATATCTCCAGCAAATGACAATGTAGGAAGCTCTATCCTAAGGCGCTGTTCTGTAGATGCGACAAGTTCATACTTCAATTCGCCAGAATTATTGACCACATAACCAGGTGTTACAGAATAAGACTGGCGTGAGTGCCCTTCCTGGTTTTCTATAACCTGTCCAAGCTCGATGGTGTAGTTTTGTGCAACAAACGGATCGTCTTTAGACACATTTCCAAAAATAGAAAGCGAGAAACTGTTACGCTGAAAGCCTTGCTCCTGCCCTTCTGGCTGACTTACATTCCAAAGGTCAATTGTTTGTCCTGGAAAAAGACCGATTCCGCGACCAGTTTTGATTTGCTCGTTCAAATGAAACGAAGAACGGATAGGGCCTTCTATTTGCTGCTCAGCGAAACCGATAATTTTTCCTGGAAGTGAGTCATTAGTAAGCATGGCAAAACCATCAAACTGATCGTAAGAAAAGATGGACGTTTTAATACTATACAAACCAATAATAGACGGCTTCCTGGGATCTGGACCTAAACGATACCAGAAATAATCCGGGCTGTAAGAAAAGTTTGAATAATTATAACCTCTTGGCTCTACAACCACTGTATGCCCCTGAGGTCTGGAAGGAAGTTCATAAAAAGTATATGGTCCAAAGACAAAGCCGCTATCCACCCCAGCTATAACCGGCAACCATTCACCATGAATCCCATCAATGGTATCATTAACCTGAACCTTAATCGTTGAATCTATTGTAAGCTTTTCGCCATACGGCAACAACTTGATCGTTGAAGATTCCAGGTTCGGAGCAGTGCGCATCCGTAGGGTTTTTGCTATAACAAAACGTGTAAGTGGATAATAGTCCTCGTTTGAAGCAAATGAAGTACTTACGAGAAGAATCAGAAGGGAAAAGATGGCTATTCTTTGCATAATATTGTTTGTTTGTTTTCAGCAAATATGAGCCGCCAATAAGGCTCCAGGGCACCAGAAGCCTTATCTGTATAGGTATGCCATGTATTTGTATCCGTACATCTTGCATTTGTTTTGGGATAAAGATCAGATTCCGTTTTCTTTGCTGTCGATGGAGGTACAACTACTGGAATACTGGGACACCCTGACGAAAGGAAGTGAAGAATCTGCCGCTTCAATAGATGAGGCTCATGCTACCACTCCCTGGTTTTGCTTGCCCCATATGCTCAAGGCCAAAGCAAGTGGCGACACCATTGATCTTATGGGTGCATCAATGTATGCCCCGGATCGAGCGCGGTTTCATGAGTGGGCACTTGCTCCTGAAAATTCTCAGCAGGCAAATGTGGAATTGCCAGCACACTATCCCGCATCCAGTCCTTTGCGGTATATAGAGTTTGTACCACCCGTCCACAATACACCAAGTACCGGCACTGGCCCACTTGATTCTAAAGTACAACGGATCGTGGCCCAGCAGTTTGGTCAAATAACCAAGGTTCAGCGTGCTCTTTTCCCTGAAAGAATAGAACAAGCTATTAAGGAAGCAGAAAAGCCTTCTATTAGTGAGCAAGTTGATATTCCAGAAATTCTTGGCGTAAAAGAGAAGCCTGAGGGTCTGGTATATAAAGGAAGGAAGGGAGCATTTATCCCAATTGCTGTCTCAGAAGAACAAAAGGCACTATTCGAAGAAAGTACTCCAAAGTCGCGCCCTCAATCAATTAAGATAGAACCTCAAACCTTCACGATGCGAAAAGCTGAGGAGCTTATGGAAGTCTCCGTCGATGAGCAAATCGCAAAAAGTGTAGCCATGGAGGAAACGCCTGCCAGTGAAACAATGGCGAAACTACTTGCTATACAGGGAAATACAGTTGAAGCGATTGCAATATATGATCGGCTTCGTTTGGCAAATCCTGATAAAAATGCGTACTTCGTGGCCCAAATTGAACAACTGAATTAACCTAACTATATCATGTTTACGATCCTGGCCATTCTTTCCATCGTGGTAGCCGTTGCGCTAACCTTCATTGTTATTATTCAGAATAGCAAAGGTGGTGGTCTTTCTTCAACATTCGGTGCATCAAATGCATCACAGGTATTGGGAGCTCGTCGTAGCTCTGACATGGTGGAAAACCTAACCTGGTACCTTGCTGGAGCACTTGCTATTGTTTGCTTCATGGCTACCATCGCGATTAAGTCACCTGCTCAAGATACTGGCCTACTACAAGACCGCTCTCAGGAAGCAGCTTATGCGCCTGGCAATGTGGCACCTACTCAGGTAATTCCTAGTGTAGCTCCTGGCGAAAGCGGTGGCGAAGCTATTCCTGTTACTCCAGACGAAAACTAAATTCTACTTCTTACATAAGGAGTTAAAATATAATCCCCCACTTGGGGGATTTTTTTATATATGGGCGAAAAAAAACCAACCGGCTTTGACTATGTAATCATACTCATTGTGTTTGCTGTTACAGGAAGCACAGCAGCTTGGTTTGGAAAATTAATCATGCCCCATACTGGTCTTGAAGGAGGGTGGCAATACTGGCTTTCTTACATTTTGATCATCACACCCATTTATCAAATACTTCTTTTAGGATATGCTTTTCTCTTCGGGAAATTCAACTACTTTTGGGGGAAGCAACAAAAACTGGGGAGATGGATTACGCGGGGATTCAAAAAGCCACCAACGTCCTAATACATGAAGCGCATCCTGATACTGGGAGCTGGCAGATCTGCCACGGATTTTATCCAGTATATTTTCGACCAATCTGCGGAGCATAATTGGTATATTACCCTAGGTGATTACAATCTTCCTTTGGCTCAATCCAAGATTGAGGACCCTGAACGCGGCAAGGCGATTCAATTTGACGTCCACGATGAAGCCAGACTCGAAGAACTTATCAAGGAGGCAGATGCAGTAGCTTCATTTATGCCTCCTCCGTTTCATCCGCCTATCGCGCAATTATGCTTAAAGCATCACGCGCACATGATTACAGCCTCGTATGTCTCTGATGAGATAAAGGCTCTTCATGAAGAAGCCGAAGCAGCAGGATTGCTTTTCCTCAATGAAATGGGAGCAGACCCAGGCCTCGATCACATGAGCGCCATGCGGACAATTGATAAAATTCATGCAAAAGGAGGCACGATCATATCATTCCGCTCATATGCTGGTGCACTCGTAACCGCTCGTTCCAACGATAATCCCTGGGGATACAAGTTCACCTGGGCACCTAAGAATGTCATCTGTGCAGGACAAGGAGGCGCAGCACGCTATATCCGCGATGGACAGCTTCGGTATATCCCATATCATCGCCTATTTGGTATTGTAGATGATGTGAAGGTTGGGGGCGAATACGGCACGCTGGAGGCATATGCAAATAGGGACTCACTCCCCTATCGATCCAAGTATGGATTAGAAAATATTCCGACGCTTATTCGTGGAACATTGCGCGTTCCAGGCTTTTGTGCTACATGGTTAATTTTGGTACAAATCGGCCTCACAGAAGACAACTATCGTATTCCTCACTCCAATACCTTGAGTTATGCAGACTGGATGCGAAGTTATCTTCCAGCGAAAAGCCACCCGGACCTCAGGCAGGCTGTGGCCGATTTTGCAGGCCTTACGGTTGACAGCCCAGAGATAGGGCGATTGGAGTGGGCTGGCTTGTTTTCTGATGATATTATCGAATGTGATAACGCTTCACCAGCCGAAATTCTACTGGACCTATTTTTAAAGAAATGGAAGTTTGAAGAGAAAGATACAGACATCTTTATTCTTTCAGATTTGTTCCAGTATGAGCTTGATGGAAAACGCTACCGATATAGCTCAACGCTTTCAGCAGAAGGCTTGGATCATCAGCACACAGCGATATCCCGCACAGTAGGTCTTCCTGCAGGAATAGGATTGAAGCTACTGCTCACCGGCAAGCTCAAACGCAGAGGTGTGCGCATTCCAGTAACTGCTGATCTCTATGAACCTATTCTAAATGAGCTCTCCACCCTTGGGATTTCATTTGAAGAATCGATTGAGGAATTGGACTGATCATTATTTCATTTGTCATTATTCATTCATCATTACCGACTTTTTTCAATTCATTATTCATGACGAATGACCAATTATTTATGAGTTAAGAAAGCATGGGGAAAGGTTTGAACGGATGCTTAATGGCGTGAACAATCACTTTTCTCATGATGATACTTTGAAAGCCATAATAAGGCATCGCGCTTTTCACCTCTGCGATTTTCGCTTTAGATAAACCAAAACGGATCATCCCTTTTGATAGATCGATAAGATCAGCTTTGCGGAGTAACTCTGCTACAGGAGACTGATCTATTTTGCTGGTTTTGTGGTGTCCCAGAATAATAATCCGAAGGTGATTGATATCCAGATCAAGTTCCTTTTCCTCTACATAGGATTTTGCCAATAAAAAAGAAGGTTCCAGGTAGTCCATCGATTTTTCTGTCCAAACGGCAAGATCATGGAACGGCAATGCCACTAGCGCAAGATCCAGATCATCTTCATCCATTCCCAGAAAACGCATATAGTTCAATACGCGATAGCAATGACCACTATATGCTAACAAATCCAGCCCTAGGGCTTCATGATGCTGATTAAGAATACCATCTATGATGTGGTGCTGGTCGATAATTTCCATGGTGGATTTTTTCTATTCTCGCCTCCGTAAAACAAGATAATTTGATTCCCATCGGGGTCTTTTAGACGGGCTTCGCGCCACAACCAACTTCTGTCTTCAGGCATTTCATCAAATTCGATTCCACTTTTCACCAGTGCTTCGACATATTGATCCAAATTCTCTCCACCACCAAATTCAAAATACACCCAAACGCCATTTCCAACAGGCAATTCTGGCACATGATGGAGTGAAAATGTGGCATCACCTTCCGGGCATTCGAAGCGGGCATAATGCCCTTGACTATGCACGATAAGCCTTAATCCGAGTTGCTTATAAAAAGCAATAGACCGCTCCACGTCACTGACGGGAACGGTCACCTGATTCAAATTCATATTTAGCTTTTGGCTGTTAGCGAATAGCTCGTTTATTTTTTCATTACTTTTCCTAAAAACACACGGCTTCCTCCCAATTCCAAGAGACGAGCGACATATGTTCCAGCTGGAATTTCCTGTAAGCTTATACTCACCTCAGGTTCACGGATCAACTCAGCATACACGGCTTTTCCATTCAGATCAAAAATTTCAAGGTAGCCAGCTTTCCCGCGATGATCCCATTCGATATTAAGGACATCGGTTGTAGGATTAGGGCTAAGTGTAAGACTCACTTGCTCAAATTCACGATCGACAGAGGTCGGGTTGAGCTGGCGGACTGAGTCGCGATACTCAACAAGCGTTACAATTTCATTTTGCCCCAATTGGGCTGCCGTAATACGCAAAAGTGGTGTACGCTCTCCTTTTCCCCACCATTCGTAGCTAATCTGCTCAGGTACAGGAATTCGGAATGCCGTCGGAGTACCACCAAGGTTAAGTTCGGTACTATCACTACCGCTAACTGCAGTACGCGTACGCAATACCTGAAACTGTCCATAAGGGGTAATCAACTGCCCCCAGCCATCAACAGTATAGCTACGGTCGCGACTCTGCTCATAATACACCTGCCCGATTGTTGGAATATTCAGGTCAACATCAGCAAAAGAAAAGCCTCCGCCAGCATCCTGATAATTAAGTGGAAGTGCGAAGATTGTATCTGCCGGGCTTTTTTCAAGAACAACAGGAAGTAAACCTGCGATTACAGTAGCCTGACCTATGTTTTCATATGCTCCTGCTGAAATAGCAAATAGGTTGAAGCCGCCTGAAAGGCTAACACCTGCGCCAGGAATACTGTCAGGAGTATTGATATAGCTCACAGAATTCACTCTTCTGGGAATGGAAAACCGGAGTGTAAAAGGCAAATCATTACGGGACAAAAAACTATCTGAACGCTGACGAATAGGCGAAAGCGTGGAGAAGTCCCAGGTAAAATTGGCACCGGTTTGCGTCAAGTCTATACCGGTTAAGGTATCACCTACACTATAGGTTGGGGTATCACCTGCTTTGGGGAAATCATCCTGAACGAGGGTTATTTGTCCAAAACAAAGCTGGGCACCCAATACCAGTAAAAGTAAAAATGCGTTTTTCATATTAGGGGAAAATTTTTCATAAAGAACGCCAAATTTTCCAATATTGCTGCTTCACTGATAAAATTGCGCTATGACCAGAATCTTATATTTACTTATCGCCGCATCGCTTTTAGCAAGTTGTGATACTCAGCAGGCTAGTAATGAGGTTGAAAGGAATCAGGCTGAGACCTCGCAGGTTGACGCAGATTCTGGAGAAAATCCTGCCGATGCCGGAAATGCCCCAACAGAATCTGTAAATGCTGACGAACTGGTTGCGCGAAGTATCAATGGTACTGAAGCCGCAAATGGTGAATTTGATTTCAAAACGCAGTTTCCACTTCTGCATGGCATTTTTAGCAATCGCCCATCTACCCTGAATGCGCTGTCTGATTTTGCACAAAACATCCTCAGCCCAGCTTCCAATCTTGATGACGAGGCGGTAGAAAGCCTTCTCAAAACCAGAGAATCGTTGATGACGAGCATGAATTCCCTGCTTGAGAGCTGGGATCAAAAAACGGGTAAGCCGGCGGAACTCGCTGAAGTAGAAAAAGAACTACAGCTTCTCGGGATGCGACCAGGGACTGCTGAAGGTATGTTCATCGAATTAGTTGAATCGCCATTACCAGCCCAGATTAGGGCGGCATGTTCTCCTGCTTTTCAAGCTCATTTAGACTTTTTTCATAGAGAGCGAAATACATTGGGAGGTGAATACCCTTATACGAATATGGCATTGTTTGGAAAAGCGGTAATAGCCGGAGAGTCATTGATGCGCACCTTTCCTGAAAGCAAATATGCACAACAGGATGACTCGCTGTATCGCAGCATGGTCGACATTTTTTTAGGGCTTTATCTACGAAAGGAAGGCGATTATACTGTTCCAGCGATGGGTCGACCAGGAGACGACTACCACGAGTTCGGCCTTAGTGAAATGGATAGCCACAAGGCTTTTGTTGAAGAATATCCAAATAGCCAGTATACCCCATTAGTAAGCGCACTGCTCACCTCGCCCTCAACGAGTGATGCATCGCCTGCGGAACTCTATATTGTATACGACGAGTATTTTGAAAGCGAAGAAAAAGCTCATCAACATAAGCATGCACTTCTCGCCAAAGGAAAAGATGTGTTTCATATTATTCCTGTGTTCTTGGGAAATGGTAAGACACATTATTTGGTGAGTTATCGCTTTTATGATTCTAGTGAAAAAGCGACCGACTTTTTTACACAAAAAGAAAAAAGCGATCCGAATGTCAAGATGATGTTCACCAGCGCAAACAAGGGTAAATTCGTACAGGCAGGAATTTAAGTAAAGATGGCTACTCACCAGCGGATTGTATGGCTACCTCGTTGGTATCCCAATAAATTCGACCCTTATGATGGCAATTTTGTTGAAGCTCATGCCCGAGTAGCATCTTCAGTAGCCAATATTGCGGTAATATTCGTTCACTCAGACCCGGATCTATCTCGCCCTTTTGAACTGGTGGCAGGAACAGATGAGGCCGAAGGCTTTCCAGTAGTTCGTGTATATTATGCGAAGCCAACCAGCAGCATTCCTGGCATGGAAAACCTTCTCCATGTTATTCGTTTCCGAAAGGCCCAGATGATGGCGTACCGTTATCTGAAAGCGAACTGGGGAGAAGCGGACGCCTTTCATATTCATGTCTTGTCCAGGCCTGCAATCCTTGCCCGCAGGCTTAGAAAGCCATACTTCATCACAGAGCACGCTTCTCGATATTTTCAAGAAAATTTCTATTTCACTGGTATTCTAAGAAGGTGGTGGACCCGCCGAATTGTCAAGGGCGCAAAGCACGTTACGACGGTCTCACATGCCTTACGCGACGCCATGCAGGCCCAAGGCCTCAAGGGCCATTACGAACGCCTTTCCAATGTCGTACGAACTGATCTTTTCAAGCCACAAAAGCGAGATCAAGATCTTCCTTTTCGCCTCGTCCATGTGTCCACGATGCATGATGTCCCCAAAAACACCGGCGGTATCCTCCGCGCATGCGCAAGTTTGAAAAAGATGGGAATTGATTTCCAACTGGACTTACTCGGCGATGGTCCTGAGCGCGGTAAGCAGGAGGCACTTGCCGAATCATTAGGCCTTAGCGATCATGTCACATTTCATGGTAATGTATCGCTCGAGTCAGTTGCTGATTTTATGGCAAAAGCGCATGCGTTTGTGATGTTCTCATGGTATGAGACGCAGTCTATCGTTGTGCTGGAAGCTTTCTCCTGTGGGGTTCCCGTGGTGGCGACTCCTGTCGGCGGTCTGGCGGAGCATCTTTTCCCGGCATATGGAATCGCAGTTCCTCCCGGAGATGAACAAAGTCTGGCAGAAGGTATCCGCACGGTTTTGGAAAAACCTCAACGATTCAATGCTGAGGCGATGCGCACCTATGTAAAAGAAATGGCAAGTCCCGAATCGATTGCTGAGCGCTTTCGGAAGTTGTACGAATAGCAAAATCGCTGTGCGCCTTTTATGAAGTGTCTCGGCTCTGCCTCGACAATAAAAAGCCTTCGCTGCGCGCAGGCAATGAAACACATCGCTTCGCGATTTTCCTTGCCCCAGGGAATAAATTCCCGAGCAATAGTTATAGACATTGATGCTAAAGCTTTAAGGTTAAAATACGCTTCACTAAAATCGCAGCACGATTTTGCTCCAGAAGCGATTTCGCTCCGCATATGACTTTTCTCATCACTGGAAGTCTAATTCTTCGTATCTTTGCCGCCCAAATCCAGCACACCCAAGCTCGGCCGATTTTATTTTATTTAAAAAACACAAACGCTATGGCTGTCAGCAGAGACCCCGCAAATAAACAAGGTAAGAAGGTGTTCAAGAGCCAACTTCTTGATGCCCTTTACAAATCCTCAGTACCTTCTGTGTTCATTACCTATACGCCCATCATTATTGGGTTTTATTGGTATGGCATCGCTAATGGCCATATTACATCCGTACCTCAGGTACTGATGTGGCTAGTAATATCCCTTTTCGCATGGACCTTTGTCGAGTACATCATGCACCGCTACGCTTTTCACATTCTGGAAGATAGCCCTAAATATGAGCGTGCTTATTATCTCTTGCATGGTCGTCACCATGAATTTCCAAAGGATCAGGATCGCTTGTTCATGCCACCACTTGCTGGTATAGGCTTGACAGTAGTGTTCTTCTGCATATTCTACATTTTCGTGGGAAGCAATATTTACGCTTTTATGCCAGGTTTTGTCTTTGGTTACGTCGTGTATGCGCTCATACACTATGCGATGCACCGCTATAAGCCACCATTTAAGTTTATGGAGCCATTGTGGCGCAACCACCATTTACACCACTTCCGTCACCCACAAAAGGGCTTTGGAGTTTCAACGACGATCTGGGATTATATCATGAGAACCGTTCCTCCAAAGGCGAAGAAGAATTAGTGCCTCCGGCACTAATTGATTAGCTGATTTGATGATTTATTGATTAGCTGATTTATAGAGAAGCCCCAGTTTGCATAGGCACGTTGGGGCTTCTTTTTGATTAGCTGATTTACCAGATTAGCTGATTTGATGATTCTTGATTAGCTGATTTAGGAAATCCACATCATCTAATTAGCTAATTATCAAATCAGCTAATTAGAATGATAAAGCCCTGCTTGCCAGTTGCAGCTAGGGATTTCTTTTGGAATGAGGCAGCTTCTTTTGTGGAAAAAGGCCCTACCATCACCTTGAAGGCATCTTGTCCGTCTATTTTAGTGTGAATCACTGCGGCATCAAAGCCTTTTTCTTCCAGCCATCTAACTTCTTTGATAACATTCTCAAAGCCTTTAAATACGCCAATTTGGACAGCGAAGGAACCTAGAGGCAAGGTTTCTACTGCTAGTCCGGCAGAAGAAGATGCCATTGGGGCCGGGCTGGTATTGCTGGGAATAACCTTAGGTGGCTGAGTGGATGGCAATGTCGAAACCGGCGGCACAATAGGCGGAGCGGTACGTGCATTCGATGCGGGGACGACTGGCGGCGGTGTAGCCGCGATAGGCGCGCTTGAGGTATGCTTTTCCAACACTTTTAACAAAGCATCACTTCCAATAAAGCCACCAAGACGCTCGCGCTCTTTTCCATCAGCACCAATGATCAGGATCGTTGGATAAAAGGTGATCCGAAAGCGAAGCGCTAATTCGTTTCCACCTGGCTCCAGGCTTTCAGCATTGCTGGAAAAAGCCATATAATGCTCCTTTACATATTTTGAAACGGCAGCCTTCGAAAAAGTGTATTTTTGCATATTCTGGCAAGGATTACACCAATCGGTATAAAAGAAAACCATATATGGCTTTTGCTGTTGAATTGCCTGAAGCCGCATTTCCTGAAAGCTTCCATCAAAAAATTGAACCCGTGAAGATTCGGCGCGTAGCAAATTGCCTGCAATAGCAAGCACGAGTATCAGAAAGGTAGTTCTCATTTTATTCCTGCGAATTTTTAAGCCAATTTAGCAGCCGTCAGCATTTATCAAAAATATGAAAGCCCTATTTAGTCTAAATCCTTATATCTGGCGATATAAAAACCTGCTGTTGCTGGGGATATTGTTTGTAATAGCAGCAAATCTGTTCAAGGTGTTTCCGGCCGTAGTGATTCGCGATGCTTTTAATGCAGTTGAAGCAAGCCTAAACGCTATCCAAGAAACCAATGACGAGCTGGTTAAAGCAACCTTAACGGATGCAATTACCACGGAGCTGCTTTGGTTCTCTGGTAAAGTCTTACTACTCGCTTTGATCGGAGGGACATTCTTATTTTTCACCCGCCAAACCATCATCGTCATGTCGCGCAAGGTCGAGTATGACCTCCACCGTGACTTATACGACCACTTCCAGCGACTTTCGCTTTCGTTTTATCGCATGAATCGCACGGGTGATCTCATGGCCCGCATCACAGAAGATGTAAGCCGGGTACGCATGTATCTCGGTCCTGGCATCATGTACACGATCAATACGATTTCACTCATACTTATTGTAGTGACTGTTATGTTCTCGGTAAGCTGGAAATTAACCTTACTGGTATTGGCACCTTTGCCTGTTTTGAGCTTGATCGTTTATCGCGTATCGCGCATCATTCAGTCGCGCAGTGACAGGATTCAAAAACAGCTTTCACGGTTGACGATATTTACACAAGAAATATTCTCCGGTATTCGCGTAGTAAAAGCATATGTAAAAGAAAAAGCATTCGGAAGCGAGTTCGATACAGAGACAAATGCTTTTAAAGAACGCTCATTAGACCTTGCACGTGTAGACGCATTATTCTTTCCGTCTGTAGCCTTTTTGGCTGGTCTTTCGTCGTTGTTATTGATTGGATTTGGTGGCAAAATGGTGATGGATGGCAGTTTGAAAATTGGCAACATCGTAGAATTCATTCTATATATCGGATTCCTGATCTGGCCCATTATCGCTATTGGCTGGGTGACGAGCCTTATCCAAAGAGCGGCAGCAAGTCAGGTTCGACTAAACGAATTATTAGCAGAGAC
The DNA here is from genome assembly GCA_045106685.1 of Bacteroidia bacterium. Lineage (GTDB taxonomy): Bacteria > Bacteroidota > Bacteroidia > J057 > J057 > JAUIGE01. The sequence goes on from JBGCFB010000005.1 coordinate 11,763, forward strand.
ACCCGACATCACTTTTCCAGCATCAGGACCTTCTGTAGCAAATGCTGAATTGGAATTTGAGAATGTTTCGTTCACTTATCCTGACAGTGGTATTCATGCTGTCACCGATGTAAGCTTCACTCTTAAGCCAGGCATGAAGCTTGGTATCCTTGGACCTACTGGGTCAGGAAAAACGACATTGTGTGCAATGATTCCGCGCATGTACAATGCTGATGCCGGCACCATTAGTTTTGGAGGTCAGCCTGTGAATGACTTGGAACGTGATGAGTTGCGTGGAAATATCGGTTATGCGCCGCAGGATGTATTTCTATTTTCTGATACGATAAAGGAAAATATTGCATTTGGGAAGCCTGACGCTACATTAGAGGAAGTAGAGAAAGCCGCCAAAGACGCAGGCGTTCATCATAACATCGTTGACTTTAAAGAAGGTTTTGATACCAAAATTGGGGAGCGAGGCGTGAGCCTTAGTGGCGGCCAAAAGCAACGAATCGCGATTGCGCGCGCATGGGTACGCCAACCGAAATTACTCATCCTGGATGATGTTCTTTCTGCGGTAGACACCCGTACAGAAGAGACCGTGCTATCAAATTTGCGTCTATACCGTGAGGAACATACTGACACAGCAGTGGTCATGGTCGCTCATCGAATCTCATGTTTACAAGATGCAGACATGATTATCGTTCTTGAAGATGGTAAAATCACCGAACGCGGAAACCACACCAGCCTTAGCAATGCAGGCGGTTACTATCAGCGTATCTATGAAAAGCAGTTGCTGGAAATGGCTTGATCAGATTTCCAGTAAGCATTATCACGATTGGGGTTGCTGCCACCTCTGTCAGCGCTTAACCACAATGCTTAAAGCGCTGACAGAGGTTAGCAACCGATACAAAACCAACCGTGATAATCATTATTCATCATTGACAATTATTCAATAAAAGGCCTCCATGAAAAAGTCCCTTGTTCTCGGTTTTGTGCTTCTATTCTTCAGCGCAGCTTTTGCGCAGGATATAGAGTATGACACACGTAGTTATTCTCCCAATATTCGCACGGTCCAACTTTACAAAGGTCAGAATCAGCAGTTTCCGCCTATTCTATTTTTGGGTGCCAATGAGCGATTGAATCTCGAGTTTGATGAACTGGTAGTTGACCCTGGGACACCTTTTAGTGATTTCTGGGTGGACATCGTCTCGTGCAATGCCAACTGGGAGAAAAGCAATGTCCTTCCTATCGAGTTTTATAAAGGCTTTACCCAAAAGCGTATTCTCGATTTTATGTATTCGGAGCAAACCAAAACAAACTATATCCACTATGGCTATTCGTTTCCACAAGATGACGAGCAGTTTACCATGAGTGGAAATTATTTGCTGAAGGTGTATAAATTGGTGGACGGAGAACAGGAAGTGGCGCTCACCTATCGCTTTATCGTTGTGGAAAGGCAAGTCGATATGCAGGTGCTTGCCATGCTCAATGATCAGATCGTGCGCCAATCGGTAGCGGACATTCGCTTTCGCGTTCTACCCTCTTCTAGCCTGCCGCTTATCAATCCATCCAACGATCTCAAGATCGCAGTACTCGAAAATTTCCGCTGGGATAACGGCGTCTACGGCCTGCAGCCGACCTTCTTCAGGCGCGACCAACTCGACTACTTCCTGGACCTCAAACGTGGATTTGGAAGCAGTCCAGAATTTCGATTTCTCGATATACGCTCGGCGCGGCTTTATGGAAATAATGTCGCAGACATCACCGAGTTAGATGAATACTATGTAGTAACCCGCCAGCCTGAAACGGCGCGCCAGACTTCTATACAGACCGGGCAACTCGACCGAAACGGTCAATACTTCCTGGAAAGAATGGACTGGCCCAATGCGGCCTATCAGGCTGACTATATGAAAGTCAACTTTCGTCTGGACGCAAAGAAAAACCCCAAAAATAAAGTATATGTCATCGGAGCGATGAGCCACTGGCGACCTGATCCGGAATTTGAAATGACCTATAATGACAAAACCGGATTCTATGAGGCTTCGATTATGATGAAGCAAGGTGTTTACGATTTTGCCTACGCCACCCAAGATGCTAAAACCGGCCTCCTCGAAACGGGAACTATGGATGGACAGACAAGTCTTTCGGAAAACTATTACACCGCGTTGGTGTACTTCCGTGCCCCAGCTGACCGCAATGACCGGATTATCGGGTACATGCAGTTTAACTATTAGTTTTTGAAAGGCTGCTGGCTACTGGCCTCTAGCTGCTGGTCTGCACTGATTAACAGAAGCAGCTAGTCTCAAAGCTCTATTCTGGCCAGAAGCGAGCAGCCAAAAGCCAGTAGCCTAATACTAGCAGCATTAATATCTTTTTTGTAACATTGTCGTAAGAAGCGCCCCGCGAATTGTTGAACTTAATTGCTATTTATGGCATTTTTTGAAATACTGTTTGGTGTAATTGTAGCCTATCTTATTGGAAGTATTCCTACTTCCATTGCGCTGAGTAAGTTCCGTTATGGAATCGACATCCGTGAACACGGAAGTGGCTCAGCTTCTCATCTTAACATTCATCGTATTATTGGCTGGAAAGCAGCCTTCAGTGTACGTGTATTTGATATTATCAAAGGTTTCGTAGCGACGAACCTCGCCTGGATTCTGTGCCTTCGTTACGATATGTACACACCCGAAGAGGCTCCCTTACTGATGATCTGCTTTGGACTAGCGGCAGTAATGGGGCATATCTTCTCCGTTTGGGCTGGCTTCAGAGGAGGAAAAGGAGTGCATGCAGCCGTTGGCGTTTTGCTTGCTCTTTCGCCGCTTGCTACCGGGCTTGCAGTTGTGGCAGGCTTTATCGTCTTCTTATTGAGCAGATACCCAAATCTGGGTTACGTGATAGGCAGTCTTTGCCTTCCGTTTATCTTTGCCATACACCCGATGTACGAAACCGAGATTCGGATTCCCTTGATCATCTTTGGTGTTATGATGGCTGGTATTATTTCGTTTAGTCATATTGAAAACATCCGTGACATTCTGAAAGGCTCTGAAATACGTGCCCGATTATTCGATTTCGTATAAAATTGCTTAATTAGCTGCATGCTCTTGCGGCGCCTCAACCACCACCTTCCCGCGATATTGGCAGCGCTTTTTGCTGTATTGACGTCAGTTTTGGCGGCATCACGCACGCTTGGCTTTGCCGACGATGCTGAATTTGCCCTTGTTACCTGGCTAGGTAGCATCGCCCACGGTCCTGGCTTTCCGGCTTATACCCTACTCGGCACAGCGATCGGCAATATCGGCCAATTCACAGGGCTTGACCACCTCATCCTTCTGGTTGGATTTTCTATTGCCTCTCATGCTGCGGCAGTATTTTTTCTAAGCAAATCTATCAACATACTCCTTCCGGAAAATCGCTGGACGGGCATGCTTATAGCCTGCGGCTACGCAGTCGGCATCACTACCTGGATCTGGTCAAATGCCGTGGAAGTTTATGCACTTCAATCGTTCGCTGTTTCGCTAAGTATGTATGGAGTTATTCGCTTTCGGCAAGCTCCGAAGACGAGCCACCTTATCTTTGCTGCAATCGCATTCGCACTTGGCCTATCCAACCACCACCTTACCATGGGACTTTGGGGGCCGTTTGCATTGATATTACTGTGGAAACCGCTTACAGATACTGGCACCAATCGCTGGAAAGTTTTAGGAATAGCTGCCGCCGCAGGGCTTGTAGTACTGGTATCCTGCTATGGTTGGATGTACTGGAGAGCGCAAGGTGTCTATCCGTTTGAATTTGGCAATCCTGATAATGGCGCGCGCTTTCTTCGACATATTACAGGCGGCGCCTGGACGGCGCAAGCTGTAGCTGAGATCAACGGAATCGCCCGTTTGAGGCTTCCCTATTTTCTCGATCTTGTCTTCAGGCAATGGCTTGTCATGCTGCCATTTCTACTTTGGGGTATCGTTGTACTATGGAGAAAAAAAGCCTGGCTTTGGCTGTTGGTCAGCCTGGGATATCTTCTTCTTATTCTTGGTATTCAAATCCGCACCTACCAATTCGCTGATACCGATAGTTACCTCATTGGTCCTTTTGTGGTGGCGGCACTGCTTGGTGCTTTTGGTCTGGAAGATTTGATAAAACGGTTTGGACAAAAGGTTCTTATTGTCGCAAGTGTTACGGTTTTGATAAATACGGGGCTCAACTTCCCGCTGGCCAATAAGCGCAACTACCCGGTGAGCGATACGCTTATGATGGAACTGGATCGATCTGCTCCTCAAGGCAGCGTGGTCATGATCTCAGAGTGGAGTAGCGTGATGCAATACTATTATTATCGTATCGCCGAAGGCTTCCGCCCTGACCTTGTCGTCATTAAGGACAACATCAAGTTTACCAATGCGGCTTCATTGCAGGCGATGTATCCAGACTTCTACGCCGGAATCAAACCTGAATACCAAGCCTACCTCAACGAAATGAGGGCCACGCATCCAGAACAAATTTTCGATACTGGAGGAGACTTTGATACCGAAGGTTTAGTGGAAGCTTATCGCGCGCTTTTGTATACGATCATCCGCAAAACAGCTGCCGAAGATCGTCCCTTTATGCGCGATGCTGGCATCTATCTTTTTCACGCGAAAAACGGCCTCACTACCTACGATGCCTTTTTGTCCGGACCATTTTTTACCACAGAAGATAAAGAACCGAGCTGGGCATTTCTCCAAAACCCA
>JBGCFB010000050.1:0-9815 GCA_045106685.1 Bacteroidia bacterium
CTCCTACAAGGCCGCTAGCCAAATCGATGCTTGTACCACCACTGACCAGAAGACGTTACGGTCAATTACTGGCCGATCCAGCAGTAACAGGGTGGAATACGGTGATGACCTCAGTAGTGATATCAAAACAGCCATTTGTGGTTTCGCTACGAATATAATAGGTCGTAGTAGTTGTAGGCTCCACAACCGCTGTAGCTAGGGCACCTGTTTCAGCTTGGGCCGCTCCTAGCGTTGTATAATAAGTAAGCAGCCCTCCGGTTGTGTTGTTATCGGTAACCAAAGTCGCAAGGTTCACATCGGATGTACCATCATTACACATGCTCGCCGGAGTCGTGACCAGGTCAGGAACCGGATGAATGGTAACAGTTACATTTTCATCATCATTTCCACAAGGTGCAGTTCCTGTTACAGTATATGTAAATGAATACGTTCCAGCTGCCAGGCCATTTGGATCAAGCGTTCCAGTGAAGGCATCAAAGTTTGCTCCAGGAGCTCCTGTTGCAATAGTCCATGCGCCTCCCGCACTTTCGCCAGTAAGTAAAGTCGCCAAGTCAATGATAGCTCCACCACTCGTTACAGCACAACTTGAAGTACTGCTACCAGTACCTGCAGTTACAGGCTGATTTACGGTAATTACAACACCCGATATATCAAAGCAGCCATTTGCAGTTTGCTTACGGATATAGAAAATAGTTGTGCTTGTAGGCATAACCGTGCTTGTGATAGCACCGGTTGGAGCCTGAGCATCACCAAGGCTAGTATAATAGGTTACCGTACCGGTAGTTGAAGCATTATCTGTAACCAGTGTCTCCAGATCAATACTCTGCGACCCAGTATTACAAAGTGTTGCAGGAGTAAGGCTTAAATCCGGAGTCGGATTAATGGTGATCGTTAAGTCTTCTGTATCATTTGCACAAGGTGCTGCACCTGTAACGGTATAGCGAAATGTATAATCTCCAGCTGCAAGTCCATTCGGATCGAACGTACCGTTCGCAGCATCAAAATTAGCACCAGGAGTTCCTGCTATAGAAGTCCAGGCTCCGCCTGCATCTTCACCAGCCACTTGGTTGGACAGGGTAACAACAGTAGCTCCAAGTGTAGCTTCACAGACCTCAATATCTGTAGCAGTTCCGGCATTCGCTGGCTGATTTACATTTACTGTAATCGCTGCAATATCAAAACATACCGGAGAGGTTGCTGTATTTTTTCTTACATAATAGGTAGTCGTACTTGTTGGGCTAGGCGTAGCTCCAATTGTAGGGCTTCCATTATTCGCATTCGCCAGACTTGAGTAGAAAGAGACTGAGCCTCCCGCACTATTCAAATCTGTAACCAATGTATTTAGGTCGACTGCAGTAGGATTATTACAAATCGTTGTGCTTGCGTCCTGAAGGTCAGGAGTCTCCAAAATCACGACTGATACTGGCTCAGTATCGTCAGTACAATTTGGCGCACTTGCTGTGTATAAAAATGTGTAGGTCGCAGGGGCAAGGCCATTTGGATCAAGCTCGCCAGTAGCAGCATTGAAGTTGGCACCAGCTGCTGCACCTGTACTTGTCCAGGCACCACCTGAAGTTTCGCCTGTTAACAGGCTTTCAAGTGCTATTAATGAAATACCACTTGCGGCTGCACAGCGATTCGTAGACGAACCAGTACCAGCAGTTGGCTGAGTGGTTACATTTACCGTAACAGGCACGATGTCAAAACAAGCAGGCGATGTACTTGTTGTTTTGCGGATATAATAAGTAGTAGTTCCGGCACTAGGATTTTGTGTTGTTGCTATTGTGGGAGTCCCACTATTTGCTGCGGCTAATGTGGAATGAGCGGTCAAAGTCCCCCCAGCTGCTGAGGCGTCTGTGACAAGCGTCGTAAGATCGATTCCACCTGTACCTGTACAGATATTACCCACGGAAGCAGATAGATTAGGCGTAGTATGAACAGTAAGTGTAACACTTGAAGTACTGTAACAATTTGTACTGCCATTCTCCACGCGAGCAAAGATGGTCTTCGCAGTTGTCGTATAAGGAGTAGGTAAAGCGGTTACATCATTATCGGCATCTGATTGAGAGTTGTGATACGTGATCACATCACTAGCGCTTCCTACAGTAGTATTGAGAGTGGTCAGAATAAAGGTCCCGGTATTTCCGCCTGGAGCATCAGAACAAACCGCAAGTGCACCCGGGCTAGCCACAGGCTTTGCAATAACAGTAAGAGTTACTGGCGCAATCGTGTCACAACCATTTGTCGTATTAACTGCTCTTGCATAAACTGTTGTAGAGCCGCTCGGATATGGGCTTGAAAGAGGGCTTCCTCCTGTACGTGCCAAGGCAGCAGTAGCATGATAGCTAAGCGTTAGGGTTCCACCTGGATCAACTGTTGAGTTTACATCTGTCAATGTGAAGTTTGCAGAGGTGCCTCCCGCTGCGCTTGCGCATAGACTAAGACTTGCTGGAAAAACCGTTGGGGGAACTGTGTCAACTGCTATAGCATGGGTTGCTACTTCAAAACACGATGTAACTTTGTGAGTAATTGTAACTTCATAAGTACCTGACACGGTAGCAATAACAGATGGATCGGCACTTGTAAAACTCCCAGGTCCTGTCCACGCATAATCATAGTTGACAGTAATATTGGGGCTGGCCGTCAAAGTAACCGCCGGATTTGCACAAGTAATATTTCCTGTACCTGTAATACTTGCCGTAAATGGAGAAACGGCGCAAGGGTCCGGACAGCCTGGATTTGGGTTTAGCGTAATAGAGCTAGAAGAAGTATTTAGACAACTTGGATTCGCTGCATATCTAACAGCCACGGTATACGTTCCAGGTCCTGGTGTAAATGTATTGGCGCTCCGCCATGGTCCAGCATTGCCATTGATGCTATATTCCAAAGCTCCACCACCATTATCAAGAGCATTAATTGTTATTGTTCCTAGGCCTGATGGACAAGTGGGTTGTGTAGAACTTGTTGTCAAGAGGATTGTAGGGGGCGGTGTTAAAAAGAAAGGATCATAAACTATAAATATCTTACCATCTCCACCATCTCCTGAGAGAGAAGCTGCACCAGTCTGAGTCAACCTCACACCATTAATAGGCACATTGGGCCCTACAAATGCTGTTAAGGGATAGATCGTCATGAAAATTTCTTGCCCATTATCATTATTCTGACCTGTTGCTATATGGGTGGTTGTAGGTGGTCCAACATTATCTATAGCACGAGGGGTTCCTATGAGACTCCCACCAGCATCAATAGCTTGGATTTCCATGTCATTATTACCAAGACGTTCAGTAACAATTACATATCGATTACGGGCAGATGCGATAGCATTATTAAATGAAAAATTGACGTAATCTGTCGATGCGACATTGTTATCAACTCTAAAATAAAAATTTAGATTCCGGCTCGTATTCGCAGCGATTAATTCCGCATCAAAGCCTGGATCGCCTAATAAGGCTCCATTCACGCCATTTTCGATCATTTGCTTTCCAGCACCAGGAGTAGAGAAGGAGTAGGTCACAAAATCTGGCACCAATAAGTCTGTAAAAGCATTGGGTTCTCCTGCTATCGTAATCGAATTAAATTGTTTTGTTGACAAATCTAAAGTCGCCTCATCATTTAAATTCGTAATATTTATCGTTACATCTGAAGCTAAAATAGGTGCTACAGGAGCTCCTGGAGGGATCACACTAGAACACTGAGCGCTTAAACTCGACGGCATCGCGAGTATTACGAGCATCATACTAACAAAAAAAGCAAGGAACGTGGGGTAGAATAACTTTCTCATGTATCAGACTGGGTAAAAATACGCAATGTGGTTTTGTGCAAATAAAGCAAAAAGCGCGCTAATTTCTTAGCGCGCTCTTTTTTATTTTTGCATAAAATCCAAAAAATGGACTTTAATTATGTTCGGAAATTCTAAATATCCGCAAATTTTAATTTTTCAAAACTCTTAGCGCATGGCTTTGGCCTCGCACCTTGTCAACCACTTCAATGATGTACATACCAGCAGCTTCTTTGCGAAGGTCGATTGGAGTTTTTGAAACAGTTGATGGGCCCATTTCTTTTTCTTCAGTATAAATAAGACGTCCATTGACATCATATACTGAAATTCCGTAGTAGCTATCTTTAGCATCTACAAGCGAAATAGTAACCCAGTCTGTTGTAGGGTTAGGAGCAACATCCACAACCATTACTTCTAGTGTCTCCTCTGGAGTAGTAGTACGCTGTGGGTGGCGAATTACATATTCTACAGGTACCATATCAGAACCAGTCAACTGGTTTAGGCGATTTTCGCTTTGGTGCTCCATGTAGAGGTCTTCGCAGCTTCCTTTGAAAGTACGTGACATGATCAGCATTGCGTCATGTGTACTTGGTGGAAGGATAATCTCTGATGTTGCAGGTAGACCAGGATTCGCATTTCCATACTGGTAGCGATTCTGAAAGGTCAAAGACTCATAGTTAAGCTCAAGATCAGCAACTTCCTGTCCTCTCTCGAGGTAGTCTGTCCAGGTTTCGCTCATCATGTTAAATCCTTTCTCTACAGCAACACAGCCTTCAGGCAATGCAGCAGATAGATTTATCGCTCCCAGGTCAAAGCTTGACTCTGTATAGCTTTGTGCATATACATTTAAGGTAAAGCCCTCTTCGTCAGAAGGAAGCACTTCATAGGAAAGAGCAACCTCTTGAGCTGACACAAAAGAAAAGGTAGCAAGAGTGAGGAGGAGGGTAAATAGTTTATTAAACATTGGGGTAGCTATATCTTTGGCATTTTTCTCAATGCAAAAGAACCAAAGAAGAACCCTTGGTATCAGCCTCTGTCCCTAAGTCTTATAGTTATGTAGATGAGTGACATTATTTAGATGCTAAAGCGCGGATGCTCTAATGCCTTATTTATCCAAATGCTGGATATCATTGACCAAAATGGCTTCAACCCGTTGACTATCCACAAACTGGAGCACATTCACTCCGGTGTTTTTATGCTGAAATGTCTCCATCTCATGCATCCCATTTCCGATGAGTTGCGAGAGCAGTATCCGCAAAGTCCTACCATGCGAGCAGGCCAAAACCGTTTCGCCCTGATGGCGAGCAGCCATATCCCAAATCACAGGTTCAAGGCGCTGCCAAAACGACGTAGGCGTATCACCTCCTTTGACACCGATATCCAATACTCCCTGTGACCAGGCATTCTTCATTTCCAGAAACTGACGATTATCCTCCGGGCTTGGCCGCTTTCCCTCCAGGTCTCCCCAACTGAACTCCCGAATTGCAGGTTCTATCCTCAATTCATAATCATGCTGACGTAACCAGGGCTCCAAGGTCTGATGCGTCCGCTTTAGATCGGAACCATATACCGCATCAAAACGCAAGTGATTGTAATGTTCAAAAAAGCGTTGCGCCTGCCTCCGACCTTCATCATTCAAATCTGAGTCCACTCCCCCACCCTGGACAATACCTTGTCTGTTAAAATCGGTTTCGCCGTGTCGAAGGATGTATAATTTCATGGTTTTGATGAGCTGATTTGATGGTGAATGATTAGCTGATTAGCTGATTAGCTGATGAAATACGAGGTCTGTTGTAGATGTTACGATAATGATCAAATCAGCTAATTGGTTTTCCATTATCAAATTAGCTAATCCTCAAATCAGCTAATTAATTACACAAGGTCATAAAGCGTGGTACGCTCAATAGCTTCATAGCCTGCGCTCTCGATAATGTCGGTGAGTTGCTCTGTGCTGAGGCTGGGATTTTGCTCTTCGCTGCCGGCCATCGTGTAGATCTTGGTCGTATCGTCGATGGTACCGTCAAGGTCGTTGACACCATAGTCGAGCGAAAGCTGAGCGGTGTCTCTTCCGATCATAGGCCAGTAGGCCTTTACATGGTCGAAGTTATCGAGATAGATGCGGCCAATCGCATAATTGCGAAGGTCTTCTATCACCGATACCTCAGGAAGGTAAGACATCTCATTTTCCTTGTTGCGGAATTTCAGTGGAATAAAAGTCTGAAAACCGCCGGTTTCGTCCTGCAGATCGCGCAAGCGGCGCATGTGATCTACACGGTGTACATACTTTTCGACATGACCATAGAGCATGGTCGCATTGGAGCGGAGTCCAAGCTCATGTGCGATGCGGTGCAGATCGAGCCAGCCTTCAGTACTTACTTTTCCTCCAGCTATTTCTTTACGCACCTCCTCATCAAATATCTCTGCTCCTCCACCAGGAAGGCTTTCAAGACCAGCGTCGATCAACGTTTGTAAACCTTCGCGATAGCTTACCTTGGCAAGTTTGAATACATAATGGTACTCGACCGGCGTAAGTGCTTTTACATGCAATTCAGGTCTGTGCTTTTTTATTTCACTAAATAAGTCAGCATAAAACTTCAAATCGTACTGCGGAAGCACACCACCTACGATATGTACTTCAGTCACAGGCTCGTTGTCATACTTTTTGACCTGCTCCATCAGCTCAGGAATTTCATACTCCCAGCCGTCTTCGCGTTTTTTTATTTTTCGTGAATACGAACAAAAAGCACAATCATAAATACACACGTTGGTGGGCTCCAGGTGAAAGTTCCTGTTGAAGTAGGTTTTCTTGCCGTGTTTGCGTTCTCGTACCAAACTAGCAAGCATACCCAGAAAGGGTAATTCCGCCTCTTCATATAACCAAAGGGCTTCCTCATCGTTGATGCGCTCAGCGCGTTTTACTTTATCTGTAATATGCTGAGCCATTTCGGCCAGTTGGTTTTGAACTGCGGGCTGTGTGACGATGCTCATCGGGACGATTGTTTGTAGTAAAGACGTTGTATGCAATGTCTCTACAATGATTGTTTCAAAATGAGATGCACTCATAACGAGGGGCCACAAATTTCGTTCAAAATTTTCAATATATTGTGAAAATTATGCAATGGTATGTCAAATTATTTGCGCCGGTCATCATAGCGCTGTGTCTGATGGGAGTTCTCGCGATCCTCTTAACTGCCCGAGCAGGCAACGATGAAATATTTAAGCTATTAGCATTTGTGGCACTTTCTGTCTCTTCCTGGGCTTTTATCCAACCGCTTTACTTTCCTCGTCGTCCCGAGAAGGATAGGCAGCGTGCCATGTTGACACTTTTTATTATTGCCTTTCACCTTTTCCCATGCTTTTTAATACTAAATTCAAATAACCGGTTTAGAGAAGAATATCTAGCCTGGCCTATATCCCTCATATTTCTGACTACCCTATTTTATCTATTACGCCATCGAAAGCCTATCTACTCGCTGGCTCCAGGATGGGAACACTTCAAACAGCTTTGTGCCAAGTTTAGCATGATAGGCTGGGCGATTTTTATTCTTTTTGTACTTGAAGATGAATTCGTCCACGCCTTAGGTAGCACCAGCCCCATGCACTGGGAAAATGAAACCATTGGAATCATCATGATGATTCCCTGGATCATCGCCCAGATATGTGCCTGCCTTTTCTATTACATCGAAGCGATCATTCACCATGTGCGTAATAGCCCCAAGAACTGGCAAAAGCGCATTGATAGGATTGGTGATTGATACTATATTTTTAAAAATATGAGATGGTATATTAAATTATTTGCGCCGGTGATTGGGGGCTTTTTTTTAACCCTACTTGGTGTCGTTTTAACAATAACCCTAAAGCCTGGGCACGAAATAAACCAAGCCGTTGAGAGTATACTTGCAATACTCATCCCTTCATGGGCTATTACCCAGACCTTATTTTTCCCCAAGAGACCAGAAAAAACAAGATATAGGAACCTACTACTCCTGTTCATTTTTCTTGCATTTTGCAATGTATTCATTCGATTCTTCTATCAGGACATTACCTCTACGGGATTCATAATCAGCTTCTATATAATATGCTGCCTAAGCACTTTCGTGTATTTTATTCGGCACCGTGTGAAAGTATATTCTTTAGCTCCAGGCTGGGAACAGACGAAGCAACTTTGCGCAAAAGTCAGTTTAGTGGGTTGGATAGTCTTCCTTAGCCTGCTTATGGAAACTCAATTTTTTCAAATACTTAGGAAAAATAATCCTTTGTATTGGGAGAGCGAGACGATGGCTTTCGTGATTATGGCTCCCTGGATCATTGCCCTAATCCTAACCTGTATCTTATACTATCTCGAAGCAATCCTCCATCACATTCGTAGCAGCAAAAAAAACTGGCAAAAACGCATTGATGAAATTGGGGATTGAGAATTAGATTATCTTTCGTCAAAACTTCTATTCTGGTCAACAGTTAATAGCCAATCGCCAAAAGCCCAAAAGACATGCTTGTACAATCCAACCCGCTTGAGAAAGGCACCAAGGCTCCGGCCTTTTCACTTCCTGACACCGTCTCTGATGCTGTACTTAGCCTTGAAGATGTTCGCGGTGAACATGGTACTATCATGATGTTTATTTGCAACCACTGCCCTTTTGTGATTCATGTAAATGAGGAACTTATTCGGCTGGCAAAGGATTATCAGGCCAAAGGAATCGGCTTTGTGGCGATCAGCAGTAATGATGCAAACTTCGTCCCGCAGGACGGCCCACAGTATATGAAGCGTCAAGCGGCGGCGCTAGGCTATCCATTTCCATATCTCTATGATGAGTCGCAGGAAGTTGCCAAGGAATATGATGCTGCCTGCACGCCAGATTTCTATATTTTCGATGCAGACCTTCGATCCGTTTATCACGGACAACTCGACGATTCCCGGCCTGGGAGCAGCATTCCGGTCACGGGAAGCGCCATGCGTAATGTCCTGGACACGATGCTGAAAGGCGCGTCTTACACAGGCGAGGAACGCCCAAGTATAGGCTGCAATATTAAGTGGAAGTAGATGATAATTGGCAATGAATAATTAGTCGATTTGTAAGCACACAAATCGAATTGTAAGCGATACCAATAAACCTGAGGGAGTATTTTTCGTTTTACTTTGAAAAACAAAGTACTTTTAAAATGGATTATGTCAAAAAAGTAGCCCAACTAATTTACTGGGCTCCTCTCACAGGTCTTTTAAGCGGGGGCTTTTATGAGTTCGTTGTGTCAATCCCAGATGTAGGCGGCGGTACCGACTCCTTATTGGGACCTATGCCCAGCTTGGTTGAAATGATTTTGTTAGGTGGTATGCCATACGGCTTTTTCATAAGCCTAAGTGCCATCTATTTTGTCCATCAAGGTCCTGAAACGCTTAGCCGATTTACTTGGATAAATATTGCTGGCTACCTGATGAGCATCATTTTTTGGATAGCCATCCCTATCCTTTTACAACATCCTCATATTTGGATGGGCTATGTAATTGCTCCTTTATTAATAAGCATTTCAACAGCTTCCATTTTGAGACCATTCACTCCAAAAAACAGATTCTTATGGATCCTTTTAGGCCAGTTGCTTGCAAGCAGCGTGGTTTGTGCTCTATATAAATATTCTGACCCCAGTGAGGATGAATATTCCCATTACTTTGGTCTTTGGCAGTGCTTATCTACGATTGCTTTGGCGCCTTTAGTTATCAGAAAAACTTAAACTTGGTCATTCTGATGTTGCATAAATTCTTAATTAAGAAATACCTGTTCCTTTTCTCTCAAAAATAGTCTTATGCGAGGTCTATGAGATTGGCGATTGCAGATTAGCGATTGCAGATTTAGCGCCTTCGGCGCTAGCCCAAAAACACCTCTTCAAAAGCCTTCAATTGCTCATCTTTTCCTAAAATAAACAGGCGATCTTCTTCTGTGAGTTTGAGGTGAGCTGGTGGTGAAAGGCGGACGCGTTCGTCGCCATGTTTAAGCCCGATAATCGTGGCGCCTGTACGCGATCGCACGTTCAGTTCAGCGATGGT
>JBGCFB010000051.1:0-8534 GCA_045106685.1 Bacteroidia bacterium
TTTTTCGCGAATGTACTCGGGCTTACGTTTAGCGATACCGGTACCGCGGACTTCGGCTGCTGCAGCCATCAGATTGCAAATAGCGGTCGCATATTGAAAGTGGCTAGCGTCAGCAACTGTGATTAAAAATTGCATAGCAAAGAGGATTATCCTTGTGTGAACAAGGGTATTAATAAGAAAGAAAAAATGATGGATGAGCGCAGAGCACGTAGCTCCGCATAAAATATATTAGACCCGACCGGGTCGGACACGCTCGCGCACAAGCGCAGTCGATACAATACTGCGACGCGTGGCAGATTGTGATAATGGATACTGATATGTCTGTGTGGATATCATCCTGTGCGACAAATCTAAAAAAAGGAATCTAATATCAAAGTATTAAGAGAGAAAGAAGTCAGGCTTACCAGCATAAACCATTATATTTAACACCTTCCAAATGCTTTTAACATGAAAATAACAGCGCTCATTTTTTTCTTTATTGCTATGTTGCCCCAATCGCCCATCCTCCAGCATCGCTGGAACCAACGAGTCGTCCTCGTATTTTCTGGTGAGGGAAGCACCCTCAATCAGGAACAAATCGCTGCGCTTTTGCCTGGAACTCCAGAGTGGAATGACCGCAAACTTGCACTCTATGACATCCAGGGAGAAGGAGGCATAGACGGTGACGGGAACTATATTTCAGTAGAACACAGCAGGCAGCTCCGCAAGGGATATGGTATTTCCCTGGGTGAGTTTGTTGTGATTCTTGTTGGCCTTGATGGGAAGGAAAAACTGCGTAGTACGAGCCCTGTAAACCGCCAGGAAATTTTCAACCTGATCGACACCATGCCCATGCGTAAGACTGAAATGGAAGGCCAAAAGCAACATGACCCGTGATAAATGGACGTCAAAATCTAATCGTCAGGGTTGCTAACCTCTGTCAGCGCTCTAAGTATATTGGTAAAGCGCTGAGAGAGGTAGTGCAACCAATCGTCATATGTTTATTGCTCGCGCTTGCACTTCCATTCGCCACATTTGCCCAAAAAACAAACCAAGCCATCTACCGAGACCTGCTCAGCCAGGTAGCAGCCAAAATCCCGGAAGGTGTGCATGAAATCACTGGCGACACGCTCATTGGCTTCCCAACCCAGATACGCCTTACTCCCAAACAATCTGCGCTTAAAATAGATTTTCCTGATTTATCTTATCAGAAAATATCCAAAGACAGCGTCCTGCGCATCATGCGCCTGAGTTATACCTTACAAGATAGCAATCGAAGCCAATCTGCTTCCGTAATGGCCAGCGACACCTTGCATATTGACACATTAAAAAGCCTCCGTAAAGAAGCCATCAAATCACTTCGTGGAGGTGCGATTACAGGGAGTGGACGCTTTCTGAGAGCTATTCTGTTGGTATCAGGCAGCATCGGTGCGGTCTTTGCCTTATTCAGGTTTCGTACGCGTTAGAAGTATTCGTATAAAAAAATACGTCAAAATTCCGTTGCTTTGCGGTTCAATAAATTTAATCATGTTAGAAATCCAACGATTTCGGCAGGATGCTGATGAAGTTTTGCGCGGTCTTAAGGCCCGTAATGTAAAAGAGGCCGAAAGCCTTATTCAGCAAGTCCTGACAACCGACGAACAATGGCGAAGCGTCACGCGTGAACTTGAAGAAATGCGCGCGGAGATGAATGCCACAGCTAAGACCATCGGGAAACTGATGGGCCAAGGTAAAACCGATGAAGCGAATGCCGCCAAGTCCCGCACCTCCGAGCTGAAGTCGTCGATCAAATCGCATGAAGAAAACGTGAGTAAACTGGACGCTGAACGCCAGGAATTACTCCTCGCACTCCCCAATGTCACGCAGGTCGATGTTCCGGTGGGACACAGTGAAGAAGACAACAAGGTTGTGAGTGTGCATGGAACCATGCCGAGCTATGACTTCAGTCCGAAGCCTCACTGGGAGCTGATGGAGACACTGGGGATCGTAGACCTGGAATTGGGTGTAAAAATCACGGGGGCAGGCTTTCCTGTTTATGTGGGTAAAGGCGCACGCCTCCAGCGCGCACTGATCAGCTGGTTTCTCGATGAAGCCGACAAGGAAGGCTATACCGAGGTTCAGCCTCCGCTGTTAGTAAATGAAGCTTCAGGCTTTGGTACGGGCCAGCTTCCTGACAAGGAAGGCCAGATGTACCACGTAACCGGTGACGACCTTTATCTGATCCCTACCGCTGAAGTTCCGATTACCAATCTCTTCCGCGGCGAAATCTACGCGGAAGCCAATCTTCCTTTGAAGCGCTGTGGATATACGCCTTGCTTCCGCCGTGAAGCAGGCTCTTATGGAGCGCACGTACGAGGATTAAATCGCCTCCACCAATTTGACAAGGTCGAGATCGTACAAGTCGTACATCCTTCCAAGTCCGATGAAACGCTTGAAGCGATGACCCAGCATGTGATGGGACTTTTGGAAAAACTGGGCCTTCACTACCGTCGCTTATTGCTGTGTACGGGTGACACTAGTTTTGCCAGTGCCAAGACCTTCGACATGGAAGTATACAGTGCGGCTCAGGAGCGCTGGCTGGAAGTGAGCTCGGTCTCCAATTTTGAGACTTTCCAGGCTACACGCCTTCAGCTTCGCTTCCGCGGAGAAGACAAAAAGCGTCAGCTAGCGCACACTCTCAATGGTAGCGCCCTTGCTTTACCACGTATTCTTGCTTCGATTATGGAGCAATATCAGCAAGCTGACGGTTCTATCGTTGTGCCAGAGGTGCTTCGCTCGTATACGGGTTTTGACCGTATTGAGTAATACGTTTTAAAAAATCGGATCTCGTATTTCGGAGGTAGTATCTAGTATCTCCAGTATGGATTAAGAAAGTACTTTAATTGAAAAATGGCCTATCTAAACGTGATGTTTGGATAGGCCATTTTGTATTAAAAAGCGTGTTAAGCTTCGTTCCTATTTCCGTTCCCAAATTTTGCGTTTCAGGTTATATGCGAGGTCGCTATCTGTAAAGGTCAGGTACGCCGGGAAGTACGACACACGTCCTCCAGCCTGCTGCCAACAGAATGCAAACCAATCAGCAAATACCTTATCCTGAAGTGCGCGGTACGCTTCATACTGCTGTGGATCAGGCTGCTCCTGCTCTACATCAATCTGATGAATACCTTCAGAGAGAATCGGCCAATCATCTGGTAAGATTCGAATCTCACCTAAACGAGTAGCATCATCTGATGAAGGGAAAAGGCGAATGCGATAGTCGCGTGGGTCCGTCTCAAAGTCGAAGAGATAGGTCTCTTTACCTTCGGCAGTCCACTTGGATCGGTCGCGCAGTGGCGTATAATGACGCATCTCCTTAACCATATCAGGCACGAGCCCTTTGAGGCGTGTCCGCATCGCGTTGATGTATTTCTTCTCTACTTCGCTCAAGTCTTCCATTCGAGCAGCAAGTTTGTCGACATGCTCTTTCTTAGGCTTTTCTTTCGCAGGAGTAGGTGTTACTTTTTCTTCCAAAATCGCCTCTATCTCATCTGGTGCTGTTACGACATCACCCTGAATTGCTGGCTTTGATTTCTTTAATGGCTTAAAGTCGCCAGATCCTGCTCCCATCGTGCTACCTTCTGCGATCTTTCTTCTCCCTCCAAGCAAGGCAAATAAGACAACAATCACTGCACCAATTACATTAAACCAGAGATAGCTGATTTCTTCATTTGGCCCTAAAAATGGCTCAGTAGAACCAGAGAACATACTTGCAATACCGTTTATTATAGGCGTACCTTTTAATGCCAGCATCAGCACGATAATCTGTGCTACCACACCACCAATAAATACAGCTCCTGACTTAGCACGCTTCATAAAGAATGCAGCCAGGAATAAACCTAGAATAGGTCCGTAGAAAATAGACCCGAGGAAGTTCACCGCCTCTATCAGGTTTTCAAACTGACTAAAGATGATCGAAAAAGCAATCGCTGCAAAGCCCCATATCACGGTCATAAACTTGGATGCCCGCAAGGACTTACTTTCGTTTAAGTCCGTTTTGTTTCGTCTATAAAAATCATTGATCGAGGTAGATGCCAAGGCATTAAGCTCCGCGGAGGTCGATGACATCGATGCAGAGAGCACCATCGCTAACAGGAGCCCTACTAAGCCCATAGGCAAGAAGCCCTTTTTAGTAATCACACTCAGAAAACTATAGTCGAGGTCGTTTTTGTCCACGAGTATATCTTTTCGCTTAAGTACTTCCTGGCCGTCCTCTTTGAGCTGTAAAGCATAAGAATCAAGTGAGCGTGCCTCCTCGGCTCTGTCATCCATTGCTTTTGGGTCGCCATTTGGATAAAGCGCCATCAGTTCATCGAGCTTCTCCTTTCGAAGAACATCGACAACCTGATAATCCTGCATATAAGACGAAATACTATCACCCAAAGCACCGGACTCTACCTGGCTTTGGAGGTTTTTGTTAAAAAAGTAAGGAGTACTCTGGAAGCTCAAAAACACGAACATCATCGCTCCGATAAAAAGAATCGCAAACTGAAGTGGTATTTTGAAAATCGCATTAAAAATAAGCCCCAAGCGCATCTGACCTGTAGTCTGTCCTCCGAGGTAGCGTTGTACCTGAGATTGGTCTGTACCAAAATAGCTCAATGCGAGGAAACTACCACCTATTAATCCACTCAGTAAGTTGTACTTATCTGTAAGAAACTCCTTCCAGGTATCAGGCATGGTAAGCACGTTCAGCTTACCCATCTTTCCTGCGGCAAACATCGCCTCTTCCATTCCCATACCTTTAGGCATTTTGTTAAGAATGAAATAGCCGGCGATAAACATACCAACCATAATGACTGCCATCTGCCACTTCTGCGTGACACTCACAGCCTTGGTTCCGCCCATGGTTGTGTATACAATCACGATCAGTCCTACCATCAAGCAGGTCAGGTATATGTTCCAGCCCAGCAAAGAAGACATGATAATGGCAGGAGCATAAATAGTAAGTCCTGAGGCAATACTGCGAGAAGTAAGGAACAGGAGTGCACCCAAGGTTCGGGTTTTACCATCAAACCGTCGCTCCAAATACTCGTAGGCTGTAAAAACCTGGGCCTTGCGATAAAGCGGAATGATAACCGCCGCGATAATTATAATCGCGATCGGCATACCGAAGTAAAACTGAATGAAGCGCATTCCGTCTTCATAAGCTTGCCCCGGTGCAGATAAAAAGGTGATAGCACTTGCCTGTGTGGCCATGACGGACAATCCGATGGTCCACCACTTCATGCTATTATTGGCCAGAAAATAGCCTTGCAGGTCCTTGGACCCTCGGCTTTTCCAAATTCCATATGCGACAATGGCCAGAATGGTGCCGCCCATTACAATCCAGTCTAATGAACTCATGCGTAAGCTTTGCTAAAAAAGTAAAACAAGACGATTAAAAGTGCGAGTTCCCCCAATACAAAAGTGTAAAGAAGGCCCCAAGAGCCGCCAATGGGCGGTTTCTCGTGCATGTGCTCCTCATCAGACGAGGAAGGGTTATCGTTTTGGAAATCAGCCATGTATAAGGTTTTTTTCGGAATAAGCATAGGCTTGACTGGACTGCATTTTTCGAAGAGAACCTTCATGCAGTCTGACGTCACATGGCTGTGAGGGGGTAAGATACACATAGTTTGAAAACTGCCTATATGGATTTTCCCAAAATGAGAAAAAAAATCCCCTTCACGGGAAAAAACTTACAATAAAAAGGTCTCCGAAAACCATTTAGAATAGGCCTTTTTATTCAGCTTCTCCATCAAAAAGTGCCCCTCAGAGCGTTTCTGCTTCGAAATAATTTTTCGGCTGGATGAAATTTTTTATTAATAAAAAAGAGAAGAAACACAGTAATGGCCCTGTATTTGATTAATCAATGTAACCAAACGAATTCCAACGTGTCTCGCGCTTTATCGTATAACCCGTTGTGATACCTCGCCATGGATTGCAACACCAAAAGCCAAAACATTATGAAACTCACACGTCCCTACATCAGCCTCTTTTTATTAGTCATAATGACGCTTGCTTTGACGACCAAAGTACAAGCCGGAGAACCTGCACCAAGTCCAGCACATTTATTTCACTCTTATTCCAGTGATGTAAGTGATATCAGCCTCCGCCTCCAGAAGGACGGAACCTTTACATTAGAAATGTATTTAGTTGCTTTTGAAGACTATGTCATCATGAAAGGTAGCTGGACAGACAAAGGTGATCGCTGGGAACTGACCTTTACTCAAAACCGCCCTACGCTCGATAATCTTATCGATGAAGATATGATTCTTGGAACGCATACTTTTAAAATAGAAAAAAGCCAGCCTGAGTTTTATATCTATGGTACGCTGTGTGCCAAATCTTCAGGCCAGCCTTCCTTGGCTCACGGAAAATAAGAGCGTTAGATGCTATATAAAACGGGCTTCTTGTACTTCGGTACAAGAAGCCCGTTTCCTTTTATGCTCCTTCCATGATGAGGTCGTTTCCAATATAGAAAAGCTCTGTCGCCCAATTTGCTTCCCGAAAGCTTTTTGTAGTGCTTTGCACCGTGCAAAATTTTGTTGATCACGTACGGATATATTTTACAAGCGGAGCAGGTGGCAATGGTGTCATCAGCTGGCGCAGGGAAATGTATGTTCCCAAAGGAGGTCCCGACGGCGGAGACGGAGGTGCTGGAGGCAGCATTATTCTTCGCGGC
This sequence comes from Bacteroidia bacterium, assembly GCA_045106685.1. Classification (GTDB taxonomy): domain Bacteria; phylum Bacteroidota; class Bacteroidia; order J057; family J057; genus JAUIGE01. Next base: position 6,680 of record JBGCFB010000051.1, read on the forward strand.
AACTCCAATCTATGGACGCTTCTTGACCTGAAATATCGAAAATATATCAAGGCTGAAGCTGGAGAGAATGGCTCTGGGAATAAAAAGACTGGCCGAACCGGCAAAGATGAAATCCTTGACGTACCGCTTGGAACAGTGGTCAAGGACAATGAAACGGGCGAGGTTCTGGGCGAAGTCCTGGAAGACGGCCAGGAGTTCATGCTTCTAAAAGGTGGTCACGGAGGAAAAGGTAACTGGCGATTTAGGTCGGCGACCAACCAAACTCCTGAATATGCTTCACAAGGCGGAGCTGCAAAAGAACTTACTATTGTTCTGGAACTAAAAGTTCTTGCAGATGTAGGCCTTGTAGGCTTTCCCAATGCAGGAAAATCTACCCTTCTCAGTTCTATTTCAGAGGCAAAGCCTAAAATCGGTGCCTATCCATTTACCACACTCGTTCCCAACCTGGGGATGGTTCGTGTACGCGGGCACTCCTCTTTTGTAATGGCTGATATACCAGGTATTATCGAAGATGCCCACCAGGGCAAAGGCCTCGGCATTCGCTTTTTACGACACATCGAAAGAAACAGTGTACTCTTGTTTATGATCCCGGTAGATACTGAGGATATCGTAAAAGAATACAACATTTTGCTCAATGAACTCAAGCAATTCAACCCTGAACTCATCGCGACTCCTCGCATGATTGCACTTACAAAATGTGACATGCTGGATGATGAACTCATGGGCGAAATGACTGATGAGATCGGAGAGCAGATTGGTGAATTTTGTTTTATATCATCTGTTGCACAAAAGGGTCTACAGGAGTTAAAAGACAAGCTATGGAAGATGCTTCATGCATCCTGATCATATTCCATATGCCTCTCCTCGATAAACATGTCACAACAACCAGCTTCATCATCTGACGCTTCTTCCAGGAACCAGCTTATTGCCTGGCTTATACTTGCTTTTCTTGCTCTGGTATGGGGAAGCTCTTTTATATTGATTAAAAAAAGTCTGGAACACGGCTTTAGCCCCACCGAACTTGGTGCCAGTCGCCTGATCATGGCAGGCTTGTTTCTATTCCCTTTCTTTTGGCGATATCTCAAGCGACTTACACGCACCGAAATGATCGCCATAGCAATGGTTGGACTGGTTGGTACAGGAATTCCGGCGACACTTTTCCCTTTAGCTCAAACCGTTATTTCCTCGACAACAAGTGGAATGCTGAATTCGCTGGCTCCGCTGTTCACACTGGTTCTGGGAGCGCTTTTCTTTGGGTTTACCTTTGATAAAGCGAAACTCATCGGTGTTATTATTGGAATGGCAGGTGCCTTTATTCTCATTTTTGCACGAAGCTCTGACGGAGGAATCGGCGGAGATGCAGACTTTACAGATCAGATTCTGTATGCGCTCATCGCAGTAGTCGCAACACTTGGTTATGGCATATCGACCAATATCATGAAGCGTTACCTCAACAATACCCACCCGGTAGTGGTAACGGCATTGGCGATTTATTTTGTCACCATACCATACGCGATTTACCTATTCGGCTTCACTGATATGCCTGCAAAGATATTTTCCGGAGACCCCGAAATACTTGAAGGCCTATTCTATGTTACATTACTAGGTGCATTGGGAACAGGGCTTGCGCTATTGCTATTCAATAGATTGGTTCAGCTTACAGACGCTGTCGTTTCTTCTTCGGTCACCTATTTGATTCCCATTGTAGCGCTTGTCTGGGGAGTATGGGATAATGAAGCAATCGGCTGGGCCCATATCGTAGGCATGCTCGTGATTCTTGCTGGCGTATGGCTGGTCAATAGCAAAAAGAAAAAGCCTCTCAAGGATTAATTCCTGAGAGGCTTGAATATCTTAA
>JBGCFB010000052.1:0-13669 GCA_045106685.1 Bacteroidia bacterium
ATTTTTTAGCAAAATTGTCATTTCGACTCGCGTAGCTGAGGAGAAATCTTGACTTTGTCGACTTAGAATGCTAAAAGTCAAGATGTCTCGCCAGCTTCGCGGCTCGACATGACAACCTTTTTGGTTTCGTTAGACAACTTCGCTTATTCAAATTGAGACCAACTTGCAGGAATTATATTAATATTCGCATCATGAAATACGCAATCATCCTTCTCAGCGCCTTAAGCCTATGTTTCTTCGCCTGCTCACATTCGGAACAAGCCCCAAAAGAGACAGAGCAGAAAGTACAAATTACTGAGGCGGCTCCTCCTCCGGCCACAAAGGAAATCACCAAAGCAGACATCGTTCTGAATCAGGCTTTTGAAGCTCACGGTGGAGAGGCGTATAATTCGGCGCATTATGAATTCGTGTTCCGAAAGAAGCAGTACACCTTTCACAATAGCGGAAGCGATTTTCGCTATACCGTGGAGCGCTCAGAGAAAGGAAATAGCGTCGTTGATATTCTGGATCAAAACGGCTTCCAGCGATTGGTGGATGGCAAGCCGGACACGCTTAGCGAAAAGAAGATCGCAGGATATACGGGTTCGGTGAATTCAGTCATCTATTTTGTCACACTTCCGCACAAGCTTCTCGATCCAGCAGTTAACCTACGCCATCAAGGCAGGGCCGCAATTGCAGGCAAAGACTACGACGTACTTGAAGTATATTTCGATGAAGAAGGAGGCGGTACCGATCACGATGATGAATTCTACTATTGGATCAATAGCGAAACGCATCTGATCGATTATCTGGCGTATAGCTATCGTGTCAATGGCGGTGGGGTTCGCTTTCGCAGCGCGTATAATCCGCGTACCGTGGATGGTATCGTATTTCAGGATTATGTGAATTATAAAGCCCCGGTTGGGACTCATTTGGCTGAACTTCCTGGCTTATTTGAAGAGGATAAGCTGGAAAAACTGTCGTTAATCGAGACAGAAGATGTTCGTAGCTTAAAGGGCAACTAGAAACTGCATATCAAAATTAAAAGTGCATAGTAGAAAGCTGAAAGTGAAAATTTATCACTTCTGACTTTCTACTATGCACTTTTTACTAATAAGAAGGCTTACTATTCTCCTACTTCATCGAACATCGCATTTGATATTCCCATACTTGAGAATCCTCCGTCGTGGAAGAGATTCTGCATGGTAACGAGCCGAGTATAGTCTGAGAACATTGAGACACAGTAGTTTGCACAGTCATCAGCTGTGGCATTGCCAAGTGGAGACATTTTTTCACCGTACTCGAGCATTTTATCAAAACCCGTAACACCACTTCCAGCAGTAGTAGGAGTCGGTGACTGCGAAATCGTATTCACACGGACCTTATTCTTTACTCCGAAATGGTAACCAAAGCTACGCGCAAATGACTCCAACAATGCTTTAGCATCAGCCATATCACTATACTTTCCGAATGTGCGCTGAGCAGCAATGTATGTAAGCGCTACGATCGAGCCCCAGTCATTCATCAGGTCACGGTCATACAACAACTGCATGGTCTTGTGAAAAGAGATGGCTGAAACGTCAAGCGTTTTGTTAAACCAGTCGTAATTGAGATTCGTGTATGCACGTCCTTTACGCACGTTAGGTGACATACCGATAGAGTGAAGGACAAAGTCGATTTTGCCAAACTCTTTTTCAGCTACATCAAGCAAAGCACCAAGGTCTTCGACTGAGGTTGCGTCTGCTGGCACTACCTGAGCACCAATTTTTTCGGCAAGCTCATTGATCTTACCCATACGCAAGGCTACTGGCGCATTTGTCAGAAGAATCTGAGCGCCTTCGGCATGCGCCATTTCGGCTGTTTTCCATGCAATAGACGAGTTGTCAAGCGCACCGAAAATAATTCCTTTCTTTCCTTTTAGTAGTTGATGTGACATAGTCGTTCGTCGGGTTTAATGTTGTTCTGGAAAAGCTGAGCTTGATTAGTATGCTCGGCAAAGGTAAAAGAATTTCAGAATTTTGTATTAAAAAGAAAGCCCGACACCAGAAGCTTTCCTCTGGTATCGGACTCTTATATGTTTTTCTCAAAAATTACGATAAGGCGATCTTCACCTTCTCTGCTGCTTCCTTCAGCGTAATTGCTGAGGTTACTTTGAGGCCAGACTCGTCGATGATCTTAGCACCGAGTTCTGCATTAGTTCCTTGCAGACGCACGATGATCGGCACAGGAATCTCTCCGATGTTTTTATATGCTTCAACGACACCATTTGCAACACGGTCACAGCGTACGATTCCACCAAAGATGTTTACAAGAATTGCTTTAACACTTGGGTCTTTTAGAATAATACGGAAACCTTGCTCCACAGTCTCAGCATTGGCGCCACCACCTACGTCGAGGAAGTTGGCAGGCTCACCGCCTGAAAGCTTGATCATATCCATGGTAGCCATCGCTAGTCCGGCGCCATTCACCATACAGCCTACGTTTCCGTCAAGCTTGATATAGTTCAGGTGGTGCTCAGAAGCTTCTACTTCCAAAGGATCCTCCTCTGCTGGGTCGCGCATCTCTGCAATATCAGCATGGCGATAAAGAGCATTAGAGTCGAGACTCAACTTACAGTCCACTGCGATAACTTTGTCATCGGCAGTTTTGAACATTGGGTTAATCTCGAGCATATCGGCATCGAGGCCTTTGTATGCTTTGTATAGGTTGGCGATAAACTTGGTGCCGTTCTTGAAGCCCAAGCCTTCTAGTCCGATACCGAAAGCTATCTTACGCACCTGGAATCCCTGTAGACCAACAGCAGGGTCGATCCACTCTTTAACGATCTTCTCAGGATGCTCTTCAGCAACTTCTTCAATGTTTACACCACCTTCGCTTGAAGCGATAATAACATCTCTTCCGGTCTCGCGGTCGAGTGTCATACTGATATAATATTCTTTGCGCTCGCTTTCGCCAGGATAATACATATCCTCAGCGATAAGGATTTTGTTCACTTTTGATCCACCGGTAGCTTCATTCTGGATTGTAACCAGTGTACCTCCGAGGATATTCTGAGCTGTTTCTTTTACAGCGTCGAGGCCTTTGGCAACAACGACACCTTTAGAACCAGTCTCGGTGACAGTTCCTTTGCCACGTCCACCTGCGTGAATCTGAGCTTTTACTACAAAAAACTGACCTTCAGGATTGTCATACAAGCCTTTGGCAGCTTCAAGTGCTTCTTCAGGAGTAGTGGCTACTTTGCCTTCCTGAATAGGCACTCCGTATTCTTTGATAAGCGATTTTGCCTGATATTCGTGGAGCTTCATGCAGTGATTTTTTATAAAAATTAGATGTCAAAGAGGAGGCCTCTTTGTATCGCTGCCAAAGATAGTTAACAGAAAGGGGAATGGAAATTAAAAGTGCATAGTAGAGGCGCAAAATTTTGCGCCTCTACTATGCACTTTCTACTTTTTGTTTCTAACAACTAGTCACCAATCATGTAACTCACCTTGGTGAGCACCTTACTTGGCTCAACGGTAGTTGGGTCTGAAACATAAGTTTCCATTGCTGGAAATTGCTGTTTAATCCCATTCGTTTTGCAGTATTTTTCAAAAGCAATGTGCGGCTTTTCCAAGCCTTCGTAAGAACCATAATAGTCGATAGTTCCTATCTTATGAGCAGGGATTTCAACGGTTTCAAAACCTTTGATTTTCGTGCCGGCAGGAACAGGCATACCTACAAAGACATCGGTTGTTTGATTATCAGAATCCCACATATAGGTCAGGCTACTCGGCATTCCGGCTGGTTCGATACCTGCCTTACCTAATGCAGCAGCTACAGCAGGGAATACAGATGCGTATGTTTCCTGAAGCTTAGCAAAAGCTATCTTCTGACGCTTACCGAGGAAGGTCTGTGCTGGTGCATCAGTCGTATTAATGGTGTAACCATCTACCACATTTTTGCGCTCTGCGAGTGCTTTGAGTTTACTAAGGCCACGCTCGTATTGCCCTCCAACAGCAGCCTCTATACCAGCCTCAGCTATTGCTCCGAACGGTCTTCCCATAAATGGCAAGTCAACAACAAATGCCCAGGTGGCATCTGTTTTGTCGCCATTTTCCTTAAGCGCGATATAAGGGTTGGATTCCCCTGCCATTTCCTTAGGCTCAACTAAAATAAGGCGAGACTCCACTCGCTCATTCGGTGTTATCTTGGTAATCTCCTGTGTACCTGTTCCGGCGATTTCGCCTTTCCAGGCTAAGGTTGAACCAACTTCACCAGGATTCCCCGTAAATGTGGCGACCATATCAGGGTCTTCATCGATCCAGGGAGACCAAGCTTGCTGGGCTTCCATGCTTGATACATGGCTAAAGACTTTTTCAACTGGCGCATCGATGCTCACGGTGCGGTTGACTTCGACTTGGCTGGGACTCATGGCACAGGCCACAAGGTATGCTCCTACCAATAGGAGCAAAATGATCCCTAGGATTTTTAACACTTTCATATGTAAAAAGGATTTGGTTGAGAATAACGCCGGAGGAAGAGCGCATTCGATTTTTCAAATATATGAAAAAACCTTTGTATGATAACTAAAATTGCATTTAACTAACTTATTGATACACATGAAAATCATACCGCTGTTTCAGGCCAGATTCAATTCCTAAATTATTGGGCTATCGAACAAATTTCACGAAACAATATCAAATAAAGAGAAGGCTAACATATTGATAATAAACATCTTAATTCAAAGGCAATCACTATCAAAATGTATTTCATACATCATTTGTAATTGGGGTAAGGAGCCTTTAAGCGGACATTTGACTCATCAAATTAAAACAACGTTATGAGCAAATTTATTTTTACCCTAAGTCTTCTCCTCACAAGTTCACTCGCCTTTTGTCAAGACTTTGTCGATCGAGGCAGAACAATCCTACCCCTTTCACATTCTATTGATCTTCGCACAGTTTCTACTGCTCCTCAGTCTGGTCTTGAAAATATAAAACTGATCATTCATCCAGACAAAAAAGGAAGTCCACAACAGGAAGCAGAATACGCAAGACAAATAGCGGCAAAGAAGCAGTCTGTCAAAGATGGCTCGTACTTCAATACTCAAAGCAGCAGTCGCTCGTTTGGAGATCCTCCACGCAAGGTGTGGAGTTCATATACTACAACCCCGTTTGGTAATAATGCCTGGCCTCAGTCGGGAAATGTCGCTGCCTCGGCTGATCCTTCTTCATTTGTCCAGGCGGCGAACCATAGTGTGATCGAGCATTTCACTCCTGGAACTTTGACCAAATTGGCGTCACTGGCTTCTATTCTTACTCCTAATACGAGCACACTAAGTGATTACTCCTATGAGCCTCATCTTATATTCGATGATATTAACCAACGATATGTACTCGCCTTTGTCTCTGGTTTAACTCCACAGACTTCCGAGTTGGTGATCTGTTTTTCAGACACCAGTGATATTTTAGGTTCCTGGAATGTGTATGTTCAAAAACTAGAGAATGTTCCTGGTCTTGATGCTCAACTCTACACACTCAGTTTAGCACTTACCAAAAAAGACTTCTTTGTTCTAGGGCAACTATCAACTCCAAACCCACAAGCCCTTGATCAGTTTCTTTTGCAAGGAGCACTTGCCAATGGTTACGCAGGCACTTCCTTGAATTATCAACGATATGATTTCCCTGGGGCAACCAATTCGGGCTTCTATAGGCTCGTGGAAGATTATACTCCAGGCAGAAGCAACAATATGTACTTGATTGCAAACCGAAACTTTTTCACATCTAGCTCAACCTTCTCCATTTTTGAAATAGATAAAGCACTCGAAGATGGTGGCAGTCTCCAGAACTCTGTTTCCTTAAGCAGTAATAACACTTATTCTAGGCCGCTTCCTATTCCTGTAAAAGGCGCTTCTGAATCATTGAATAATCGTAGTTCTTATATTCAATCGGCAATTAGAAAGGGTAAAAGCATTTATTTTGCCAATACGACTAACAACAACTCCCGGTCCAGCATCTATTTAGGCACAATCCAAAACTCGCCGCTCGGCTGGAATTTTGCTACGATCACGACTCAGGTTATTTCAGATGATGATGTGGAACTAGCTCACCCAAGTCTAAGCTTTGCGGGTGAAGCTAAGAATGGAACGGAGGATTTATTCGTGTTCTTCAATTATTCTTCCCCAAATCATTTCCCAGGGACTGGTGTGATATATGTTTACCCTGACGGAAAAGTAAGTCCTCCACTGCTCGCGACCGAAAGTGACGCGGCCCCTTCGTTTGCATATCTCGCAGGAGATGTGTACGTGTGGGGATTCTACACAACAACGGTTCCTTTCGGAGAGTTTACAGGCGTAGGCGCAGGCTGTAGTTTTGATGTAAATGGTCGCGGAGAAACGGCTTTGACGATCTTTGGTGTTCCAGGAAAATATGCTGTGAGCAATGACGCGAACATTCCTGCGACAACTCAAGCAAAAGCTTTCCCAAATCCTGCTCAGAACCATATTGCCCTTGAGTTTACTGCGAAAATGGCTGGAATCTACCATGCTGAAGTCCTCAATATTCAAGGTCAGCGGGTCTTGAGTTTCCCTCAAAACCGCCTCGAAGCTGGTCTTGCCCGTCTGAAGCTGAACACTTCGAGCCTTAAGCCTGGCGTATATTTTGCGCAGATTGAAGGAGAAAATAATGCGCCTGTGAGTATTCGTTTTGTAGTGCAGTAGTATATTTTGTAACGGTTGCGGCACCTCTCTCAGTGCATCAGCATAGTGGTTAAAGCACTGACAGAGGTTAGCAATTCTATCAATATAATTCTGTACTAATCAGCATCAATCTTCTACAAAGCAAAAGGCTACCTCGATCACGAGGTAGCCTTCTTTTTTCATACAAAAACTAGTAGACGAATTCCTAGCTTTCCAAAGCATCGGCTCCGGCAGCAATCTCAAGGATTTCCTTGGTAATAGCAGCCTGACGGGCTTTGTTATATTTCAGTTTGAGGTCTTTCAAGAGCTCGTTTGCATTTTCTGTCGCTTTATCCATCGCAACCATACGAGAACCTTGCTCTGAAGCATTGGATTCGAGTACTGCACGATACACTTGTGTGCGAAGTGCTTTTGGGATAAGGTCAGTCAGAATTTCCTCACGACCTGGCTCGAAGATATAATCAGCAGTAGCTTCTGCCTCTTCTTCTTCGTCCTTATCAACAGCGACCGGAAGGAAGTCGTCGACAAGCCTATTTTGAGCCATTACGTTCTTGAATTCGTTGAAGACCAAGTGAACCTTATCATAGGTTCCATCTTCAAACGAAGTAAAGACTTCATTTACAATATCATTGACTTGCTCAAAGGAGATATTGGCAAATACATCATACTGCTCAGCAGTTCCGAGTACATTATAGCCACGCTTTCTGAAGTGATCATGTCCTTTTTTACCCAAACAAAGGAAATGAAGGTTACCGCTATCGCGCTCAGAAGCATAGTTCTCACCAATAAAATTATTCAGCTCTTTGATGAGGTTGGAGTTAAATCCACCACACAAGCCACGGCTACTGGTAACCAGAATGAACAGCACATTCTTGACTTCCCGGCTTTTGACCAAGTTGCTTGGAATGTCACTGACATCGACTGCAGCAGTTACATTATCAATGATCTCACGGAGCTTCTTCGCATAAGGACGTAACTGCAGAATGCGGTCTTGCGCCCGGCGAAGCTTTGCTGCCGACACCATCTTCATCGCTTTGGTAACAGTCTGGGTATTTTTTACCGAGCCAATGCGAAGACGTATTTCCTTGAGGTTAGCCATTGTTGGATTTCAAGTTTCAAGTTTAATGTTTCAAGTTAGCAGTTGACTTTTTTGTTCAAAATAGAGCTAGAAGCCAAAAGCCAGTAGCTAGCAGCCTTACGAAAAGCTCTTAGTTACTTTTTCAGCAGCGGCAGCTAGGCCGTTTTGCTGATCATCTCCCCACTTTCCAGCGGCGATTTGCTCAAGTACAGCAGCATTATTCAATTTAAGTTCCTGAACGAGTGCCTGCTCATAATCGCTGGCCTTCTCTACAGGAATAGTATCGAGGTAACCTTTACTTGCAGCAAAGATGATCGCAACCTGCTCTTCTACAGCTACAGGAGCATATTGAGCCTGGATCAAAATCTGTACAAGACGGCGTCCACGGTCTAGCTGGTTTTGAGTAGCTTTATCAAGGTCAGAACCGAAACGGGCAAAAGCCTCTAGTTCACGGAACTGGGCAAGATCCACACGAAGTGATCCTGACACCTTTTTCATCGGCTTGATCTGAGCAGAACCACCTACACGTGATACCGAGATACCTACGTTAATCGCAGGACGGATACCAGAGTTAAAGAGGTTAGACTCGAGGAAGATCTGACCGTCAGTAATCGAAATTACGTTGGTTGGGATATAAGCAGAAACGTCACCTTCCTGTGTTTCGATAATCGGAAGCGCAGTCAAAGAACCACCACCTTTTACCAAAGGCTTAAATTCTTCAGGCAGGTCGTTCATGTTCTTGGCGATGTCATCATTGTTAATCACCTTGGCAGCACGCTCCAATAGACGGGAGTGCAAATAGAACACATCCCCAGGATACGCTTCACGGCCCGGAGGACGACGTAGCAACAATGAAACTTCACGATAGGCAACAGCTTGCTTTGACAGGTCATCAAAGATTACCAAAGCAGCACGACCTGTATCGCGGAAAAATTCTCCAATAGCAGCACCAGCAAATGGCGCGAAGAACTGGAGAGGAGAAGGAGCAGAAGCTGGAGCAGCTACAACAGTCGTATAGGCCATTGCACCGTTGTCTTCCAACGACTTCACAACCTGAGCAACTGTAGAAGCTTTCTGTCCAGAAGCTACATAAATACAGAATACAGGCTCACCTTTATCATAAAACTCCTTCTGGTTGATAATGGTATCAAGCGCAATCGCAGTTTTACCAGTAGAGCGGTCACCAATGATAAGCTCACGCTGTCCACGTCCAATAGGAATCATCGCGTCAATCGCTTTGATACCAGTCTGAAGTGGCTCGGCTACCGGCTCACGGAAAATTACACCAGGAGCTTTACGCTCATAAGGAGAAGAATATGTCTTTCCTTCGATCGGTCCTTTACCGTCGATAGGCTCACCGAGTGGGTTGATAACACGACCGAGCAGGCCTTCACCTACAGGAAGCGAAGCAATCTCACCAGTACGCTTTACAGTATCACCTTCTTTGATTCCTTCAGAATCTCCAAAGAGTACGGCACCGATGTTGTCTTCTTCAAGGTTCAAAACCATGCCTTTAAGGCCTGTTTCAAACTCGATAAGTTCACCAGCTTGTACACGGGTGAGTCCGTAAATACGGGCAATACCGTCTCCAATCTGGAGTACCGTTCCGGTCTCCTCTAGTTGAGCGGCTGTCTTTACGCCTGATAGCTGCTCGCGCAGAATGGCGGAAACTTCGTCTGGTCTTACTACTGCCATGATGTATGAATAGGTTGCTGAATTTATTCGATTTGATGATTAGCTGATTTGGTAATTAGCTGATATTCATCACTTTATTATTTTCTAAGTTTTCTGACTCAGAATTAGTATTTTCTTTCAAAAGAGCTATCACCAAATTCCTGGCGGAGCTTGCGAAGCCCTGAGGCTACACTACCGTCAAACAACTGGTCTCCCAACTTAAGTACAAATCCTCCAAGTAGGCTTTCGTCTACTTTCACTACCAGGTCAATCGTATCACCGGTTTGCTTGGCGAGTTGTGCTTTGATCTTGCTTACCTGATCATCTGTAAGTGGAGTAGCAGAAGTAAGAACCGCGTGGCTAATGTGCTTTTCCAAATCATACAACTGAACAAAAGCTTTCGCCATATTGTCCAGGTAACGCTCACGTCCTTTGCGTACGATCTGGTCTGTTAGCAGCTTGGTCATATCGGACTGCATATGCTTCCCGACTACTTCCTTAAGAATGCTATTCTTTTTACCCTCATTGATGATTGGGCTTTCGAGTACCCGCACAAAGTCAGGACTCGTCATACATACTTCGTGGATGTATGCCATGTCAGCATGCACATCCTCAAGCATGTTTTTTTCTTTTGCCAGATCAAAAATGGATTTGGCGTATCGGTATCCTATGCGATCTTCGACCATGTTGGTGCTGGATTAGCGGTTGGATTAGTTTTGGTTCATTTCGCCGATCAACGTCTCAGCGAGGGTCTTTTGAGCATCACGATCGTCGAGCTGCTTACGAAGAAGCTTCTCAGCGATATCCACAGCTAGTGAACCAGCAGTGTTTTTGATCTCAGCAAGTGCTGCTTTTTTCTCAGCGGCGATCTGCTGCTTGGCTTTGTCAAGTTCCTTACCAGCTTCAGCAGCTGCTTTGGTCTTGGCCTCAGTGACGATCTGGTCGCGCATGCGGTTGGCTTCCTGAATCATCAGGTCACGCTCACGACGTGCTTCTTTAAGCAAGTCTTCGTTTTGTGACTTAAGATTCGCCATTTCATCACGGGCGCGCTCAGCTTCCAGCAAAGAATTCTCAATACCTTCTTCACGCGCTTTCAAAGCAGCCAATATTGGCTTCCAGGCAAATTTTGCAAGTATCCACGCAAAAACGAGGAAGAGAAGTGCGGTCCAAAATACCAGACCGAGTTTGGGAAGTACGAGTTCCATATCTATTATTTATGAATAATTGGCAATTAGATCATTAGTAATGCGAAGATTTCATTCACTGGTATTAGCATTGTTCATTGCTAATTATACATTACTAACTGAAAAAGAGAAGGCTAGCGCCGTGGCATTCCCACAGGCGCGCCTTCAAATGTTACTAGATGAACAATGTCAAAAGACAAACTACTTCACCGAAAAGGGCAACACCCTCAACAAAAGCAGCCATCAAAATCATTGCACCACGTACGTCGTCGGCAGCTTCAGGCTGGCGAGCGATAGATTCTACCGAAGAAGCTCCGATACGACCTACACCCATTCCTGCTCCGATTGCAGCTAGACCAGCACCGATACCAGCACCGATCATGCCTCCGTTGCCTGTCATTTCAAGTAATAACGACATGATTATTGAGATTTATAGTGAAAGAAAAAAGTTCAAAAATTAGTGTGCGTGAGCATGGTCGTCTCCATGATCATGCGTTTCCATAGCCTGACCCATGAATACCGCTGTAAGTAGCGTAAACACATAGGCCTGGATGATTCCCACGATAACTTCCAAGCAGAAGATACCGATGGTAAACAATACCGATAGTGGCATGATCCCGAATGAGCCAGCAAGGCTTGTACCTCCTTTACCCAGGATAAAGATCAAACTCACGAGCGCCAGAATCATAAAGTGACCAGCGGTGATATTGGCAAACAGACGAATCATAAGCGCAACTGGCTTAATGAATAGTCCGAAGATTTCGATTAGTGTAACAAGTGGAAGCATCCACTTAGGCACGCCTGGCATGGCGATAATGTGCCCCCAGTAATGCTTGGTACCATTGATCTGTACCAAAACAAAAGTGATAAAAGCCAGCACAAAAGTCACGGAGATGTTCCCCATGATATTTGAATTCAGTGGCGTAATACCGAGTAAGTTGGAGAACCAGATAAAGAAGAATAGCGAAAGCAGGTACGGGGTGTACTTGGCTGCTTTGGCACCGAGGTAGTTATTGGCAACATCGTCACGTACAAAGGTGATGATCGGCTCAAAGAATGATTGAATGCCCTTAGGAGCTTTTCCTTCATTCTTCTTAAACCCGCGCGCTACTGATGTAAAGATTAAGGTTGCAATGATCAATACGAGGAGCATTTGAACAACCGTCTTGGTCATCGAGAAGTCATATACTGCAGGACCGTGATCGTGAGCAGCGTGGTCGTGGTCATGACCTTCTTCTGCATGATCATGATGGCCTGCGCCTACATGATGCACTGCACCATGCTCTTCGTCTACTTCGTAGCGACCGCTAGCTTCAAGGCTGTGTGTGCTTCCGAAAAACTCTAGGCCGTGCTGAGTAGAATAAAGAATCCATGGAAGGTGAATACCAATAGACTTGTAGCACTTCATGCCTTCAGCGGTTCCGGCTGGAGACTCAACAGGCCAATCCAATAAGTGCCAGTCGTGTGCGTCGAGCACGTGGTGCATCATATCCTTGCCTGGATCGTAGTCCTGAGGGTCTACACAAGTGATATTATCGCCTTCTGCAAAGGCTGAGCTCACCAGTAACAGGCTGAAAATGAAAGCGGTAACTATGCGAAGAGTGGTATTCATATTAACCAAAGGTTCAAAACTTTCAACCTTCCTTGGAAGGTCCTTGATTTTCGGCGCGCAAGTTACGCATTAAGGCATAAACTTCAAACGCTGTAAAAATGAAATAAGCAATGAAGAAAACGGTGACATATTCCTTTACAACCGGCCTAAAACTCAATGCTACAACCAGCACCGACGAAAGCCCGATAGCCATTTTGATAAGCATGCCTACCATAATCGCACCCATAAACTGCTTGCCGTCGGCATGAAGTCGGGAACGCACCATGACATAAGCCAGAATGCCAGCGACCAGACTTACCAAAACTGCAGCGCTAATCGCAACAGTATCATAGTCGGTCCATACATATGTAGTCAGCACTACGCCCAGGCCTATCAAAAGGAGCCCGATCACAAGCGACAATAGTATGTACTTGGCTGTATGCATCACAAAATTTTAGACTGAAAAAGAAAAGCGGCCCACTGTGTTTTCCACAATGCGCCGCAAAAGTAAATCTTTTAGTTGGATATACAACTAGCAAAAGTCACTAAATGTAGAGCTTCTTCAGAAAAAATCGAGCCGCGAGGATCAAGGATCGAACAGCGAGGGCTTTTTCACATCGAACCTTGTACCTAAAGCCTCGAACCTAAAAATCAAGGATCGAACAGCGAGGACTTTTTTCACATCGAACCTTGTACCTAAACCCTCGAACCTGAAAATCGAGGATCGAACAGCGAGGACTTTTTACATTGAACCTTGTACCTAAAGCCTTGAACCTGAAATCGAGGATCAAGGATCGAACAGCGAGGACTTTTTACATTGAACCTTGTACCCAAAGCCTTGAACCTAAAAAATCAAGGATCGAACAGCGAAGACTTTTTTTACATTGAGCCTTGTACTTAAAACCTTGAACCTGAAAATCGAGGATCAAGGATCGAACAGCGAGGACTTTTTACATTGAGCCTTGAACCTAAAAATCAAGGATCAAGGATCGAACAGCGAGGACTTTTTCACATTGAGCCTTGTACCTAAAGCCTCGAACCTAAAAATCGAACAGCGAAGACTTTTTTTACATTGAGCCTAAGAATCAGCCTCAGAGGACACTACTGGAATTTTCCCAACTCGTCTTTGGTGGCGTCCGCCTTCAAAGGCGGTTTCAAGGAAAGCATCCACTGCGCGCTTCGCCTCTTCAGGATCGATCATACGTCCTGGTAAGCACAGCACATTTGCATTGTTATGCTGACGCGTAAGCGCAGCAACTTCCGCATTCCATACAAGTGCAGCTCGCACCTCCGGATGCTTATTGGCAGCCATGCAAACTCCCTGGCCACTTCCACATACCAGTATTCCTTGCTCAGCAGCTCCACCTGCAACGGCTGTAGCTACCTTATGTGCATTGTCAGGATAGTCTACTGGGTCTTCAGTATAGGTTCCTTCATCATTAAGCGCTATCCCTTTTTGTTCCAAATAGTGCCTGTGGACTTCTTTG
>JBGCFB010000053.1:0-42854 GCA_045106685.1 Bacteroidia bacterium
GGCTGTGAGGTTTTTTCTTGCCCCAGGTGATAAATCACCGGGCAATAATAATAGGATTTATTGGCTAAAGCTGCGAGAATGGTTTTTGGCTTTTGTCATTCATGGAGCTTTAGCGCCTAATATTTTTACTATTGCAAGGGGTATTATCCCCTTGCATTCCTAGCCCCAGGCCATAAATGGATTCTCTCACCGGGCAATAATAATAGGATTTATTGGCTAAAGCCTCTAAACATTACTCTCGAAGCTTTAGCGCCTAATTTCATCATTATTGCATGGGAATTTATTCCCTTGCTGCCCAAGTCAGCGCCGCAGCGCCTTCGAAGGCTCAGCCATTGCGGCCTGAAAGGCCTGAATACTGGTTGTGAGCATTGTAACGACGAAGGCAATAATCGCTGCCAGTGCAAAAATGCCCCAGCTAAGGTCTGTTTTGTAAGCAAAATTTTCCAGCCACATCTGCATCAAATACCAACTGAGTGGAATCGCAATGAGCAGTGATACGCCTATCAGTATTAGAAACTGACGCGTAAGCATATTGACCAACGACATTGCTGGTGCGCCAAGAACTTTGCGAATGCTGATTTCTTTGCCACGCTGTTCTACCATAAAAGATGAAAGCGCGAAAAGGCCAAGACAGGCAACGATAATAGCAAGTAAGGCAAAGGCTCCGAAAATGCTGCGCGTGCGTTTTACATCTTCATACATTTGCTCAAACCGCTCATCCAAAAAGGCATACGGCATCGGCTGATCAGGCAAATAAGAGCTCCACTTTGACTCAATTCGCTCCATCAAATCTTCAGTGATTGGTGTATTCGTCTTTACATTCAAAATGGATGGACTATGACCAATCCTCATCAGGAGTGGTCCGATCTTTTCACGCAAGGATTCGAAGTGAAAATCCTCTACCACACCAATGACGACTGAGCCTGTATTTCCCATTATGGAAACACGAGATTCTAAGGGATTTTGAAGGCCCATTTCTTCTGCGAAGGCTCGATTAATGATAACTGCCTGGGAATCGGTATTGATGGTTCTATCAAAATCGCGCCCCTCGGCAAGCTCCATGCCCATCGTTATGATATAGTCATGATCTACGCGCCAGATTTGCCCATAAATGGGGTCTTTATCTTCTTCGCCAGCTTCTTCAAAGCCAACATTGTTTCGCATGGTTCCATCGACAGGAAGAAAGTCGCAAATCGAGGTAAAATCCACCTCTGGCATGTTCACGAGGTCTTGTCTAAATGATACGATATCTTCATCAAGTAAAAATGCTCCTTTTAGCATAATCACCTGTTCCCGTTCAAAGCCTAGTTTTTTGTTGAACATATAATTCATCTGACTTTGAATAACCAGCGCGCCCACGATTAGGATAATGGATGCGGTCAGTTGAACGATAACAAGGGTATTGCGCAGTGGGCTGCTTTTGCTTCCACGACTAAGTTCGCCTTTCAGTACATCCGCAGGACGAAATGCCGACAAGTACCATGCAGGATAGATTCCAGCGAGCAAACCCGTGATCAAACAAGCGATCAATAACGAAGGAATAAACCACCATGTCGTCCAGGGAATATCCAGACTTTTTTCAGCTAAAAAACTAAACTTGGGCAGAAATAGTCGAGCCAAAACCAGGCCGCCAACAAAGCCCATTACACTGAAAAGCACGGACTCTGTCAGAAATTGCCCTACGAGTTGGGAGCGCCATGATCCGACGACTTTACGCAGGCCGACTTCCTTGGCGCGATTGGCGGATTTGGCAGTAGAAAGATTGATAAAATTGATGCAGGCGATGAGCAAAATAATGAGCGCAACTGCTCCAAAAAGGCGTACATAGCGGATATCGCCGTGCTTTTGGATGTCCTTTATTCCGTCTGAACGAAGGTAAATGTCTGATACAGGCTGAAGGAAAAATTTGATATTTTCAGAAATCCTAACAGCATCTTCGTGTCCTTCAGCAAGGCGATTTGGAATATAATGATCGGTAATAATCCTTGGCAATTTCGCCTTAAGAGCTTCTACATCTGCACCTTCTTTTAATCTAAGATACGTTTGGTAGTTATTCCATGCCCAAAATGTCTGCTCGCCAGGAAAAAACTCTTCACCTACCATTGTAAGGATGAAGTCATAATCGAGGTGACCATGTACTGAAAAATCTTCCATCACTCCTCCGATCGTTAAGGGGCTTTCTGCATATTGGTTAAGGATAAGCGTCTTCCCAACAGGGTTCTCATCGCCAAAATATTTCCTCGATTTTTCCTGCGAAATAACAATAGAGCCCGGTTCATTCAAGGCAGTTTTAGCATCCCCAAACACCATCTTGATTTCCAGAATATCGAGCAGTGCTGGATCAAAAAGGGCGAAGCCATCTTCGAAATACATTTTCTCCTCATCGGTGCGCTGAAGGGTATTATTTCCTCCGGCAAACATGCCACCCGGATTCAAACGAGCCGCCACTTCTATTTCCGGATAATCATCCATGATAGTTTGAGCAAACGGAGCCGGGAAAAAGACATTGGTGGACTGTTCGCCTGCGACTTCATTGGTTATTGAAACACGATAAATTCGGTCCTTTTCTACATAATGCTGATCGTAGGCGAGTTCGTCCTGGATAAAAAGTGTGATGAGCAAACAGGCCGCTACGCCGATGGCGAGTCCACCGATTTTAATTGTGGCAAACAGCTTTTGCTTGAGCATCTGTCTCCAGGCGATTTTGATATTACTCTGTAGCATGGCGTATATTTTATGAATGAAAAATGGTCGAATAGTAGATATTCGAAACGATCGTAAAACATCCCATACAAAGCGTTTGCGGGCTTTTTTCGCACCAAACTCCGCCACCCTCATATCAAACAATTCATAGCTATCCCCCTGGATTTCTTCCAGTAGGTCGGGATGGCAAAACCATTCCAAAAATCGATCTGCCCACCGAGGCGGGTTTTGATTAGATGATTTGATAATTTGAGTAATTAGCAGATTTGATGATTAGCTAATTTGATGATTGTATCATTAGCTAATCAGATGCTTCAGTACTAGGCAAAAGCCATATCGAAACCGAGGTCTGGCAATTTATTCCAAAGCCTGTGGCGAACTTCCTGAACATCGCGAAGTGCATGCGCTCCTTTTTGCGTGATTTCATAGAGTCGCTTGCGCCTTCCGCCGCGTTCGCTCGTCGCTTCACTCCATTTGGATTCGATGAAAGTCTTCTCTTCAAGGCGACGAAGCGCAGCGTGTACAGCACTGATATTCACTTCGCGTTTTGCCTCTTCCTTAAGTCCTTCCAATACAGAAATTCCGTAGGCCTCCCCTTTCTGCATCGCGACAAGCAGTAGCACCAATTCTTCAAATTCTCCGAGGTGTTTACGCTTCATATCTATTAGATTTACAAAAGTAAAACAAATACATATGTTTCACTTTTGCAAACCTAATCCAAAAATTGTCATGATCTTTTAAAGGAAACATCTATCTGGCTATTTTCACCATTGCCCCCTGGGTTTAAAAAGACTGGCAATGGTCAATGATAAAACAAGCTAAAGCTTTTAGAAATAGATTCTCGTAGCTTTAGCTACTCATACTTACCACTATTGCTTGACCTTTTGAAGGTCAAGCTTAAACTCTCTATGGAATCTTCGCCTCCAAAACATAGTGTCGCTAATTCGGCCCTTCTTCTAGGCTCTCGTCTTTTTGAGCGCTTTTTTTACTACGGTACCAAAGTAATTCTAATGATGTACTTGGTGCGAAGTTCTCTTTCGTTTTCAGACGAGAAAGCGAAGATGGTCTACATGATATTTGGATTAGGGCTTATTTTCTCAAAATTACTAGGTGCGGTTTTGGGGGATTGGTTGCTTGGAAATAAAGCAACGATGCTAATCGGCGGTGTGCTGCAAGTAATCGGTGGATTTTGCATTGCTTTTCTACCATCTGAAATGGGGTTTTACTGTGGCTTAGGGCTTATCCTAATTGGAAACGGGCTTTATAGTTCCAATTTCTACTCAGGCTTTGCGAAGCAATATCTCCATAAGCCTCACCTTTTAGATACAGCTTTCACAATGGTAGGAATTGTTGGTGTGATGGCAGCTCATTTAGGTATTACACTCATCCCCTATGTTTCTGTTGAAGTCAGTTATTCAACAGCTTTTTCGATAGCATCGTGCGCTGGAGCAGTAGCGCTCCTATTTCCCATTTTTTATAACGAGACAAACCCTTTTACTAATATCAAGCATGATTTAACTTTCAATAAGCGGCTACTTTACATGTCTGTTTTTGTCTTTCTAGGCATGGTATTTTGGGTATTTTCAGAATTGACGATGGACCATATTATTAAGACTAAATACGATTTCAGCGCAAACGCTTCGTTTAATATTCCATCATCGTTTATGCTTTTTTTAAATAGCGCATTCTATATCCCATTCGCCATTATTGCAGCACTTGCTTGGTTTCTTTTTCGAGTAAGGTCTTCTATAAAAGTAGGTATTGGCATGCTTTTCGGCGCTATTGGTTTCGGAATGTATGTGTTTTTACCAGAAGTGTATTCAATAAATTTTCTAGGAAAAATTATCGCTTCAGCATTCTTTCTTACGCTTACTGAAATACTTCTAGAACCGACGATTACAGCGGTTGTAGCGAGGTATGCAAATCCTAAATACCTTACCACTGCCCTCGCTATTTCCTTTGTTCCAATAAATACTGTTGCTGCTCTAATCCCTTTCTTAAATGATTCCAATGAAGAAGGAAGCATGCTTGCTTTTACAGTAGGCACGATAGTGTTATCAGTACTAGGCGCAGCAACATTGGTGTATGGATTTGGTTTTAGGAATAAAATAGAAGCTTGATGTTTTTTTGCCTCCAGACCTTAAAAGGATTTCCCTCCTCTGGACACCTTGCCTCCAGGCCTTAAAAGGCCTGGCAATAGTGATAAATATTTTGGCTAAAGCCTAGAAATATTCTTGATGCTTTAGCGCCTATAATTTCTACTATTGCTTGGCCTTTTAAGGCCAAGTACAAAGGCAATGGTGGTAGATATTTTGGCTAAAGCCTGAAAATATTCTTGATGCTTTAGCGCCTATGATTTCTACTATTACTTGGCCTTTTAAGGCCAAGTACAAAGGCAATGGTGATAGGTATTCTGGCTAAAGCCTGAAAATATTCTTGATGCTTTAGCGCCTATGATTTCTACTATAGCTTGGTCTTTTAAGGCCAAGCTATAGAGCACCTGGCCCTACCGAAACGGCACACCAAACCCAAAGCGAATAAAGGAAGTCTCCTCCACGGAGTATCCCAGCGTGGCGCTCAGTGTAAAATTCTCTTTGTATGGCACGATAAAGACCCCAAAGCCATAACCGAAGTGCCAGCGCTGGCTTTCTTCTGGCCGGAGAAATACCCGTCCCACATCGGCAAAAACCTTCACTCCTGCCGACAGCGGCGAGGTGAGTCCTCTGACTCTAAATGGCTCCCAACGAAGCTCTGAGTTGGCGAAGGCGACTCCCGTTCCAGTGAAGCGGTTTCGAAAATAGCCTCGCAGGTTGTTTCCGTGACCAAGGTAGAACAGGTGATAAAATGGCACTGGGCCAAAGGTAGTTCCGCCGCCGGCACGCAGGCCGAGCGTCAACGGGCGACTGCCAAAGGCGGTAGCGTAAGCCTCACCTTCCAGACGAAACACGCCGTAAGGGCGATCACGCTCATTCATAATGAACCCAATCGTCTCACTCGCCAAAAGTCGCGTTCCTTTACGAGGAAGGCCCTTATTGTCGCGGAAGTCAAGATCGAGCTCGCCTCGCAGGCGGATAAAATTCGCGCGGTCACGACCTACCAGTTCCTGATTCTCAGGCAAACCCATCACGCCTTCGTTGTCGAGCTGAGGCTCGTTGTCTTCATACGCGAGCGTGAGGTGAAACTTACTTCGTTTAGCAAATTCGCGCAGTAGCCCTAAGCGAAAGCGTTGGCTGTTATAGCGTGTGCGGTAAAAATCATTTTCAAATAATGAGTCACTCTTGGTGCTCTCATTTCCCAGACCGAAGTAATACACATAACGACTTGGGCGATCAATATTTACATCGAGGGTTAAGTCCCATTTGTGCATCACATGGCGAAACTGGCCTTTATAAGACAAGCCATAGGCACCACTATTGGTAGCCGTGGTTAGGCGGGCGACATGCTTATTTCCATACGGCTCTTTGCCGTACGCTTGTGCAACATATTTCGCACCGATACTCAACAAGAAAAAGTCATCCCGATTATACCCTATCAATGGCGCCGGATACCACATATTGGGCTTATGCGCTTGTCGGTTATAGTGATATGCGTCCACATTGGGCGGAGAACGAAAGTGTGCAGTATTCGACATTTCAAAACGAGCACCTTCATCCTTTTCATAGACTGCGGTATGTTTTGCAAAAGGCTTCAGCACAGAAGTTTCTCTCACGGTATCAGCGCCAGTACCACCAATCACACGGATTCGGATAGGCGCTTTTACTCTTTTTCCATTACTGCCAAGTTCAAAAGCATCATTACCATTTAGGCCAAAGAGTCTGATTTCGCGCGTTTGTTTTGGATCAAAGGTGCGTTTCCAGCTTGCGATATCATCGCCTTCCTGGAATATTTCCACTTCTACTTCTCCATTTTCCAAACGCGTAACGACAAACCGATTCACGCCATTATCAGCAACGACATCTACTTTTTTATCCAAAATCTTACTAAGCCTGATCGCATAACCTTGCATATGATCAAGACGATCAAGCAAGCGCGAAACCAAGTAAGCACTATCCTGCGCACGCAGCGTGTCAGGCAGAACACTGACCGCTTGGATAACTGTTGCACTATCGATGGTCTGTTGAAAATCAGCAGCAGCGCTCACCCAGTCGTCCGCCGTTCGCTCATTTAAAAGCAACCTGTCCAGGTGCCTCGCAGCATAGGAAAGCCCCACGATATCGGGGCGTTTTTTTCCAAAATGCTCTATCTCAGGCCGTACAAAACGCCAGTCGGCAATTCGTGTAAAAAAACCATCCCAACGGCTAAATACCTGATCACGATCACGCGGGATCGGCAAGGTCAATCGATTTTGTTTATAGTAGGCCCATTTCCAGTTATCGCCATGACGGTCCCAATCTCCTACCCACATATCGAAGAGTCGAGCGCGCATATATGCTTGTTGGTCAGGGCTTCTGGCCAGGTCATTGTATCGTCGCCGCAGCATCCCAAAGCTGCCATATACTTTATCGGCATTGGCGAAGCCAGGAACGCCGGGCTTGGGTCCGGCAGGATAGGTTTCCAGCATTCCGAGCAGGTGCGCATATTGGCCGGCGTATGGCCCCAGACGCGCGTCTGGCGGCATGAGGTAAGGTTTTGGCTTAGGATGGAGAATACCTAGAGCATCCATTAGCGGATCGGTGATCATCGTTCCGTAGGGGTACATCGTCGAGGTGTGATCGCGCAACACCGTCGCAACGACGGTCTGTCGGAGATCATAATTCACCATTCTGGACGGGTCCTTATCCACTGAGCGAAAGTTATATGCTGCACCACTAGGGCTTTTTAAACGAAGGCTTTTGGTTTGGAAACCTCCACCGATTTTCACCAGTTCCAAACCTCCTTTTGCAGTATCAAGATTGATATATTGCACTGGAACGGGCGTGGTCCAGGCTGAACGATAATGCTTGCCTAGCAGGAAGCGCTTTACAAAGCCTGCTTTGTATTGCGAGCCTGCCTGGACTTCAGCAGTTGAATCGTAGTATGTAAAGCCTGCTCCCGTACCAAATGGCTGGTCGCCGCAAAACCCAAAAGTTTGATTAAACGGGACTTCATCCGGCACCGCTACCCTATCGGGATCACAGGCAGATTGGAACAAAAAAACAGAGTCATCGAGCGCGAATCCTGTTTTGTTTTTGTATTGATAAAAATTGGCAAAAACATCTCCGTTTGACTTGAATGCAACCTCGGCAAAGCCTCTCGCAGCAGCCCGGTATCGAAGGTTCGGATCTTTCCCCATAAAACTCACCCGGCCTATCGAACCAGCATTGAGCAAATAGTTATCTTCTACCTGGAGAAGCTGCATATTATTGCTATGCCCAGCAAGGTAAATGACTTGCCCGTTTTGACGAATTTGATCCAAAAGCTCCTTCCGAAAAGGATCAAAACGCGCATTAATCAAATCCTTTGGTTGCCCTACATTTTGCCTCATTGACGCGTATATCGTACCAAATACCGGAAGTGGAATATACATCTTGGGACGAGCATCGGTAAGGGGAAAAAGGTGCTGTTTCCATGACATTTTACCATCCGTAGGATCAACGGCAAGTAATGGATAATGCCCTATGAGGAGGATGTTTTTATCGGAAGCCTCTCGCAAGATATCTTCCATTTCTTCATAAAAATCGCGTTCAGTAATAATATCACAAGCGACATCGACGGCCGTAGGTTTGTCGTAAGGGTGATTCCACCATTGGGTCTGAATAAACACCATGCGAAGCGTGGCGCCCTTATCATACACAACCGGACCCGGACAGCCGTTTTGAATAGGCCAGGTTACACGTGGAAGTTTCCAGGAGGAAACCAGTTTTTCCAGGTTCTGGACCATGATCCAACCTTGTGGGCCTGAGGTCTGCCAGTCTCTATCGCCAGGCACTATGAAAATATGCGCGCGCTCGTCTTGTGTCAGTGTCGTTAGCCAAAGATTTAGGCGTAGCGAATCATCGGGATGGATGCTCCCGTTTTCCTTTTTTGAAACGACATCGCCATTGAGGATGATAATATATTCGACGCCAGGCTGCTGACGCATATTGAGCGCAAATGCAGCAAGCGTCTCCGGCCCCTCAGGTAGGTCAACTAGATTCCCTACGACAAACACTTTAGGATCGCTTCCAGGGTTATACTGACCAAAGGTTGTTAATCCAGATACCACACATAATATCAACACTATAAATCGAACTCTCATCTATGCTAAAAATTAAAGATAGCTATTTAGCTCTTGGCTGTTGGCGGTTAGCTTTTGGCCGGAGCAGCATGTTTTCATTAAGCATTATCACGATTGGGGTTGCTGCCACCTCTGTCAGCGCTTTACCACAATGCTTAAAGCGCTGACAGAGGTTAGCAACCGATACAAAACTAACTGTGATAATCATTATTTTAATAGAGTTTTCTTTCTCTTCATTTTTCAAAAATGTGGATACTGTGCTCTTCTTAAAGCCAAACGCCTACAGCTAGTAGCCAATAGCCTAAACAATTATAAAACTTTTAAAACCAAACCTTTAAGATACTGCCCTTCCGGATGAAACAAACTTACGGGATGGTCAGAAGGCTGAGAGAGACGATGCAAAATCTGTACTTCACGGCCACACTCAAGAGCTGCTGCCATCACCGTGTTTTGGAACAAAAGCGTGTTTACTACCTGCGAGCAAGAGAAGGTAAATAAAATCCCTCCTGGCTTCAGCGCCTTTATTCCTGCAATGTTCAATCGCTTATAGCCAATCACAGCGCGGTGACGCGATTTGATGTTCTTGGCATATGCTGGTGGATCGAGGATGATGGTATCGTAGGGCTCTTCATTTTCTTTCAAAAAAGCGAGTACATCGCTCGTATGCGCGTGATGCTCACCTGTTGATTCATTGAGAGCGATATTCTGCTCGCACAGTTCCATCGCGCCGGCAGAAGCATCGACGGAGTCTACATGACTGGCGCCAGCAGCGAGGCTATACACAGAAAAGCCACCTGTGTAACAAAACGTATTGAGCACTCGCTTTCCTTCGCTGTAGCGCCTAAGCAGATCGCGATTATCCCGCTGATCCAGGAAGAAGCCTGTTTTTTGCCCTTTTTCCCAATCTACCAAAAAACGATATCCATGCTCAGAAACCTCCATCGGAACCGATGCTTCTCCATAGAGGTAAGCGTTTTCCACATCCATTCCATAATCCTTGGGCAGCTTCTTTGCACTCACATCATAGACGGCAGTGAGGCGATCACCAAGGCATGCTTTCAGCGCATCTGTGATCATATGACGTGCCTTATGCATCCCAATGCTATGGGCTTGCACCACGGCTACACCATTGTACATATCGATAATAAGACCAGGCAATCCATCACCTTCCGCATGGATAAGTCGGTAGGCATTGGTTTCCGTTGAATCGGCTAATTGCAAATTGGTGCGGAGGTCCAGGGCACGCTGTATTTTCGCATTCCAAAAGGCCGCGTCAGGCTCGACTTGTGAAAAGGCAAATAGCCGTGCGGTGATATTCCCCTGATGGTAATGCCCCGTTGCAAGCACGGTTCCTTGCTTATTGGCGATCCAGACGGTGTCGCCATCTTTGGGGTCGCCTTCGGCATGGTGAATGGCTCCAGAAAAAACCCAAGGGTGCATGCGTCGAATGGCAGCATCTTTGCCCTTGTTTAGAATAAGACGGGGAAATTCATTCATGCATGCAAAAGAAACATATTTTTCCCTTCTTTGCCCCATGCGCGACACCATCTATATCGCTTCTGACATGCACTTCGGTGCTCCCGACGCTGCCACAAGCCGCGAGCGGGAACGACGCTTTGTAGCCTGGCTTGATCATATTAAGCCTTCCGTGAAGGAGCTGTGGCTTCTGGGGGACCTTTTTGACTTTTGGTTTGAGTACAAAAGAGCTGTTCCAAAAGGCCATTTACGCTTTTTGGGGAAATTGGCAGAGCTCGCGGATGCGGGCATTCCGATTCACATTTTTGTGGGGAATCACGACCTCTGGTTTGGGGATTATTTGGTAGAAGAAATAGGAGCCACGGTTTACCGCAAACCGCAAATGCGAAGCTGGCATGGAAAGCAGTTTTATCTTGCGCATGGCGACGGCCTTGGGCCTGGCGATCATGGCTACAAGCTTATGAAGGCTGTGTTCACTAACCCACTTTGTAAGTGGCTTTTCGCAAGACTTCATCCTAATTTTGGCATTGGGCTGGCAAGCTTTTTTTCACATACCTCCCTTAAAGCAAATCCCAAAAAAGCGACTCCCCTGGTTCCTGAGAAGGAATTTCTCTACCAGCATGTCCGCGATGTACTTCCTGCTCACCCTGAGTTAGACTACTTTGTTTTTGGTCATCGCCACCATTTTCATCAAACAGAAATAGCACCTGGAAAGCAACTTATTTACCTCGGAGACTGGATGCAGTTTGATTCCTATTTGGAGATTTCGGGAGAAGGAGTTTTATTAAAAAAATGGCTTCGCGGCTTTTAGCTTTTGGCTACTAGCTTCTGGCCAGAAAAAAAATTATGCAATTTTATAAATAGGAGCTATTCGCCCTAAAGCCAGTAGCCGGAAGCAGGCAGCCAGAAACCTCCCAAATTATTTCCACCCATAGGCAGCCATCATCTTCTTATAAATTTCAGTATTGTCATAAATACCGCCAAAGGCTTCAGCCCCAGGGCCGAAGGCAAATACAGGCACCATCGCAGCGGAGTGTCCACCTGTAGTAAAATCACCTACCACAACGCGATCTTCGAGACTTCCTCCCTCAACAGCAAAGCCGCCAGTCTCATGATCAGCAGTGATAATAACGAGGGTGTTTCCATCCTCTTCAGCAAAATCGAAAATCTTCCCAATCGTACGGTTAAAATCGAGAACCTCATCCACGATGTAGTCTTTGTCATTGGCATGACCTCCCCAGTCGATTTGTGAGCCTTCGATCATCATAAAAAAGCCTTTCTCATTTTGATTGAGGCGTTCAGCAGCAAACTCGGCAGCTATCTGCAAAAAACGGCCTCTTCCAGCCTCAACTGAAGGAAGGTGATCATCGTCTTGCAATACAAGAATTTTATTTCCCAGTGCCTTTTTGCGCGCCTTATTTACTTTGGTAAAATACTCATAGCCGTGAGCCTGCAAGGTATCTAAGAGTGCTTTTCCGTCTTTACGCTTTTCAAAAAAGCGTCGTCCTCCGCCAATAGCGATATCTACTTCTTCATCCATGAAGTCAAGGGTAATGTCTTCGTACATGGAGCGATTTGTGCGATGCGCATAGAACGCCGCAGGCGTAGCATGCTGGATATAAGAGGTAGCCACAATGCCAGTCGAAAGGCCTTTCCCATGAGCAACTTCAAGGATCGTAGGCAGCTTTTTATTACTAAAAGGATGAACTGCCAAAGCACCATTATAGGTCTTTTCGCCACATGCAAAAGCAGTAGCCCCGGCAGCAGAATCAGTGATCAGATCATCATAGGAAAAGGTCTTGCTCAGCCCTATATGCTTACATCTACTTAGCTCCAGGTCTCCACCATTTACTACCAAACCTGCGGTGAGCTGAGAAATCCCCATCCCATCGCCGATCATCAAAATGATATTTTTAGGTTTATGTCCTTCAGGTTGTGCTGATCTGAATCCTCCCAGTAGAGGCCAAAGGCACAATAACACACACAGATATTTCTTCATAAAACATTTCAGCTTTGGTTTTTCCGATTTGATAATTTGATGATTAATGATTAGCTGATTATTTCCATTATCAAATTAACTAATCATTAAATCAGCTAATCAAAAACCGAGGGCTAAGCCAAGGTGGCCACGAAGGCCGCCATTTGATTGAAGGGCCAAACCCACTATATTTTGAAATTCACCTACCAGATCTAAGTGAAATCCTTTCTTACTATGCAAATGTAACGCGCCAAGGCCTCCGAAACCATACGTTTCCGTACCGCCTACAAAAGCTTGTGCACCTAAACTAAGTACTTTCCCGTGTCTTTGATAGCCCACAACAGCCATAGGCTGACGCCCTCCAGGCGCGAAATCGCCGATTCCACCCAATAGCTGCACAAACACAATCCGGCCCTTTTTCAATTCATACTGAACACCAATCTGTCCACGCGCCGGAAGCGCATGCGAGTATGTCCCATTCGTTGAATCAGGAAAGAGGCTTCTGCGAAGTGTGTCTTCCAGTTGGATGTCAGGAATACCACCATCTACGAGATCATTCAGGTTGATGCCTCGAAAGTCTACTTGCGTATTATTCACTACCTCCCGCACATCCCAACTCATCGTTCCCAGGTCGAAGATATTAGCATGCAGTTTCAGCTTCTTTCCAACTGGCATTTCAAAACTAAGGTCTACACCTAGACCAGAACCGTCGCCTGTGGATTCATACAGTGCATAGTTTGCGTCAAGGGTAAGTTGGGTTCCGTCTTCAGCGGTAAATAGACCATACTCAAACTGGTCAAGTGCCGTCATACGCCGCCCCATAAGGTAATGAGCGCGAACACCCAGCTTTGCCTTACCAAGACGAACAGCCGTACCCAGACTCAACCTGTCAGCTTCAAGATTATGATAACCAAGGTTGTCCTCCACACGCTCACCGGCGAAAACCGCATTGCCGCGTAGGAGTAATTCCAATGAACGAGCATCATTGAAGGTCAGTCCATAATTTCTGTAGCGATCTACCCCCACAGAAAAAGGAATTTTACCAAGGCGGCCTGCGATCATGATCGGGCCGAAATTATCGGCATAATAGAATCGGTTATCGTCACCCATGCGACCCAGAATAACCTGCTTCTCATCATTATCGATAAAGCCGTCATTTTGCAAATACAGATCAAGCAAGCCAGCACTTCCGACTAGACCCAAAGAGGCATTGCCGTGAATAGAAATCCCTGGCAGGGAGGAGTCAGCGAGTGCGGCAGGGTGGACTGCGAGTTGCAATACAGGATCAGCAAGCCACTGGCGCTGATTGCTCAATTGTGCCTGGGCAACACTGGCCCAGATGAAGAGCAGGGAAAAGATTATCGTTCTCATTCTACGCGGTATGTGAATGCGCCGACCAGATTAGCTTGGAGGCGATAATTATCATAAAAACGGACATTCTCGCCATTTGGCTTTGTGTCCAGGGTGTATCGAATTTGGACTGAGGCAGCTTCGTTGATGACTTTTTGGAGCAATTCCTGATCAAATGTAACAGGTATTGCGGTGCGCACAGCCTCTGTCGTTCTACCAGTAGCAGGATCGACCTGCGCAGCGGCGATTTGTGAATTTTCAGCAAGTGTGGCGATTGGATTTCCCAACGGATCTACAATCACTGCCCAGACACGGGCTTCGAGCGGAAACTCATTATCTAAAAGAAGGCGAAGCTCTCCTCCTTGAATTTGAGAAACATCGTCACCCGTGCTCGATGCAAAATCCAGATCGAGTGTATCGAGGAGCTGTAGGTTCTCAAGACTCCCTTCCAATGGAATTTCTGCTTCAAGAATAACATCAAAGCGGCTATCATTCGTAGCGAAATCGTCAAAACTTACGCCTCGTGAATCAGGGTTCGTCTGAACTTTAATATTGTATTCTAATTCATTTGGTAACACAGTAAGAAGGTTTGCCAAATTAGAGGTTTCATCGTCATAGCGCACAGACGTATATGCAATCCCAAAGGTATCAGGCAAGCTAATGCCCTGAAGCATAAGAGGACCAGCACGCAAAGTTCCACCCCGGAGATTCACGCGTTCGCCTTGCGCGTTTCGCGCTTCCAGCTTTTGCACATCAAGTGATGCATTCACGCCGAAACTATTGCCTAAAAGAAGACTTAGCTTAGGTTTTGCAGCAAAAATTCGACTCGCATTAATATTGTCAAACAAATCAATGTTCTCTTTTCCAGAAAACTCAAAAGTCTGTTGTCCAAGATAACCCTGAATAAAAGTCGGTTCAATATCCAACAAGCCAAACTTTACATCTACGCTATCCTTCAACCCGATAGTCACCTTATTTCCAGAATAGATAAGATTTACCTGAAGACGCTGCTGGACAGCATTGATTCGTTCTCCATTCATTGTAAGGTCCAATGTAAATCCCTCAAGCACAGCATTCTGGCTCTGCACAGATGGTATATTAGGCTGAGCAGGATTTATCTTGAGCTCAACTAATGGTGGAATCCCGTTTCGTTGCGCATTAGGAATTGTATAGGCAAATCCGATCGTATCCTGAATTGTACTGATAGAATTAGCTTCTAGACGCCCTGACTTGATAATCATTTTTTGCAAAAGAATATCCTGGTAAGGCGCGTCAAAATCATACACGGAAAAGGTGGTATCATCGACGACAGTTTGATCAGGAAAAACTGCTGTGGCTTGTTCGACTTTAAGGTCAACAGGAAGAATTTCGATTCTCAAATAATCATTAAGATCAATCTGGACATTAAATGCTGCTGGGATATCGATGTTGGTAAGGCCACCATTCAAAATTGACTCGATACTCTGCCCACTTACATCATAGTCCTTTGTTACGGTCTCATTGGTACGAATACGCCTAAACTGGTCGGTGATGATTGGAGGAGGGCCACTGCCATTTTCGACTGTAAAGGAGACATTCTCCAAATCCAGCGGAAGCGTATTTTCAATCGTTAGTCGAAGAAAGCCGCTTTGAATAATGGCTTCATCAAAAAATGCGCTTGCATCTATGGGTACTGGGCCAGCTGTCAAGCCAGTAACCGGAAATGGGAAGCTTGTCACATCGCCATCAGCATCAATAATCGTTTGGCCGATGGTACGCTGGATGGGATCGGTGGAAGCCAGTAACTGGTCAGCAATCTGCTGGAGTGTAATGCGTTCCTCGATTGGTTCTGAAATCAGCGTCAAGCTATCCAGACGCACAGGAAATCGTGCAACAGTGTCAGAAAATGTGAGTTCGTCAGTTAGGCGATACAAGGTAAATGTATCTGCAAAAACGACCGAAGCGTAGCCCTGGGCATTATTGGGTTCATACAAACTGTCGGGAACAAGATCCGCAATGGACACTTCCCCATAGGCAAGTGGAGTGAGGAGATCGGTGTCCCATGAAACGTTGTTGCGCTTGGCGCAACTCGCTATCGTCAGGACAATGGCACCAAGCAGGCACCAGGCATACAATCGTGGTTTTAGAGCATTCATACTTCGCAAAGCTAGACATTTAGAAAAATTCCTCCGCGTATCTGGGGCCCTATTAACGCATTGCCCTGCGAAAAAGGAAATTATACCCGATGTTTTTTATGAAATTTACCCTTTAAATAAAAGATATATGACCATTCCCGACCAAAAAATAAAGAAACCTGTAGCGATTATTACTGGCGCATCGCGTGGAATTGGAGCAGCTACGGCTCTCAGGCTAGCGGAACAAGGCTACCAAACCGTGCTTGTAGCGCGTAAAACGACTGACCTTCAGGCACTCGCAGCCACACTTCCTGGTGAGTCATTTATATGTGGTGGCTCCGTTACAGATGAAGCGTTTATTGAAAAAATAGTCAGCCAAACCATCAAGCTTTATGGAAGAATTGATCTAGTAGTGTTAAATGCTGGTGTTGGCAGTTTTGGAGAAATAGAAAAAACCAGTGCGCAGGATTATGACAGGATGATGGAGGTGAATGTCAAAGGCAGTTTTTTGTTGACAAAAGCGGTTACCCCTTTTTTAAAAGAACAAAAAAGCGGAACCTTCATTTTTATTACTTCGGATGTGGCGACACGCACGTTTGCAGGCGGCTCCATTTACTGTGCAAGCAAATATGCTCAACACGCATTGTCTGATGCTTTGCGCAAAGAAGTGAGACCTTTTGGAATCCGCGTGGGCGCAATCTATCCTGGCCTGACCGCTACCAACTTTGCCGACAGTGATCCGCATGATACAAGTAAAGCTGGCTGGCTTAAGCCTAACGACATTGCAGATGCTATTTCCTACATCGCTGAGGCGCCAGCGCATGTAAGTATTGATAGCATTATGCTGCATCCCATGGAGCAAGATTGGTAGGGGTTGATTTGATGATGAGCTGATTTGATAATGAGAAAATGGATATTACGACAAAACTATCTAAGCAACAGCTGGCAGACATTCTCGCCTTATGGAATGCGGAGTATCCAGCGGTGATTGCATTCGATGATGTGAATGGGCTGGAAGCTTACCTCGCTGGTCTACAGAATCCTCGTCATTATCTTGTGCTGGAGGCTGAGAAGCTTGTGGGTTGGTTGTGTGTTATGGAAAGAGAAGCTCAGCCCTGGTTTATCATATTGCTTGACGCGAGTATACAGGGGAAAGGAGTGGGCTCGTCACTCATGAAAAAAGCCATGCAAAATGAAAGCATCTTGCATGGCTGGGTTGTGATAGATTCGTCGTACCAAAAAGCGAGCGGAGAGCCCTACCCTAGCCCATGGCCTTTTTACCAAAAACTAGGGTTTGAGCTTTGCCCGAATATCACCTTGGAGAAGGGAGGTATTCGCTCGACGATGATTCGTTGGGAGCGCGGGTAACCCGATGTTTTCTGGCTAGAAGCTAGCAGCCAAAAGCTAGTAGCCTCTAGTAAACCTCACCAAATTCCTTCTCGATTTTCTTTCGCGACATCTTCTTTACGGTGATTGACATGCGAATATCTTCGTAAGGCTTGCCAGCGCGGTCAGTGCGCTCCTTAGCGATCGCATCGACAACATCCATGCCTGCAAGCACTTCGCCATAGACAGTGTAAGCTCCATCGAGGTGTGGAGTTCCCGTAGGATTTTGCACGATATAAAACTGAGTAATACTGCTACGGCGCTCCGGATTGATGCCATCTCCCATACGTGCGCCAGCGACTGCGCCGCGCTTATGAGAAAGGGCTGGAAGGATTTCAGCCTCCACACTATTGGTATCATTCCAACCTGCCGGGCTGCTAGGAACAGGCGCAGCGACACCATCAGGCTTAGAGGCAGGATCGCCACCCTGGATCATAAAGTTATTGATCACTCGATGGAAGGTCGTACTATCATAAAACTCTTCCTCGACTAGGCGAAGGAAATTGGCTTTATGCTTTGGAGTTTGATCGTAAAGGATAAACGAAATTTCGCCCAGACGAGTCGTAAGGGTAAATAGGTAGTCCTTTTTAGGAGCTTTATCTTTTTCGTCAGAAGCCATCATGAAGATTGGGGTTAAAGAAAGAAACAAGAGTATAAGAATGTGAATCCTGTTCATAGTTTTTGAAATTGAATGGCAAAAGAACAAAATACCGCATTTTTCTACTAATTTTGCTTTAGATGAAGATCGTTTCTTTTGCACTTTTCCTGCTCGCTGTGCGAATTGACTGGCTTTCTGGTGGCAGCACCATGGAAGACAAAAGCGATCGTGAATTGATTGATCAATTTCGTCAATCGAAACAAGACAAATGGCTCATAGCCTTTATGACCAGGCATCGCAGCCTCATCATTATTCGGACGCTCAACTATTTGAAAGACGAGCAGGAAACTGAAGATTTTATTGGGACGCTTTTTTTAAAACTGAGAGATTCTTTACAAAAAGATCATCATATAAAAGAGCCAAAAGCATGGCTTAGAAGACTGATTACCAACACCCTAATCGATCAGACAAGGCGCCAAAACCTTCACCAGGCATTTATTCAAACTCCAACAGAACTTAGCGAGGATCATCAAAATAAATCGATGTTAAAACTCGATTCAGGCATGCTGTCCGAGGCGATAGAAAGCCTTCATGCTTTACCTAAAATGTACATTATCAAACATTTTTTTCAGGGCAAACAAAACAAGGAAATTGCTGATGAAATGGGACTGAATATGAATCAGGTGCGCGGAGCCAGAGACCGGGCGTTGAAGGCATTGAAGACTACTTTATCTCCTGTTTTTTTTGAATATTTTAATGAATAAAGTGTAAATCCTGATGCTTATTCGTCAGGGAGGTGTAAATAGCTGTTAGCGGTTGGCGATTAGCTTTTGGCCGGAACGATTTATCAAACAGCCTATTAAAGCCAATAGCCAATAAACGACACACGATGGAGCATAAGCCAGAGCATACCATAACCTTCGATGAGATGGTCGCCTACGTTGAGGGGACGATGTCGTCCGCTGAAAAACAGCGGATCGAAGAGGCTATTAGACAAAACCCTGCCTTAGGAATTGACCTTAACGAACTGAAGTTAGTCCTGGGTCGCCCGCAAGGAAAGACGAAACTGAAAGCCCATGTCACGCATGTTGACAAAGGCTTAGCCTCACTAACAAAAAGCCCCGGCTTTTCTATTCGGCCTGTGTATTGGGCGCTTGCAGCAGGCCTGTTACTCCTGGTATCGATAGGAATATGGGGGCTGCCCACTAAGGAAGCAGCCTTTCAGGCTGACAGCCTGATGGCCTGGAATGAAGTTCCAGCATCCCGAAGCAGTTCGAACAACATGCACAACCGATTACAAATAGCATTCATACATGGAACCGAAGCAGAGTGGGAAAAAGCTGCCAGTATTTTCGGAGAATATGAAGGTCAGTTTTACCAAAATTATCCTGTCAATTTCTTTAAGGCAAGGGCGCTTTTTTTAAGTGGAAGAAAAACGGAAGCAATTGATATTTTTTCCAAGGAGATAGCGAATATCCAGCTTTTAGAAAACACCCGCGATGATATCAGACTCTACCGCCTTGCGGCTTATACAAGCCTCGCTCAATGCGAAAAAGCCAAAGTTGACTTGGCTTTTTTGGAACAAAAAAATACCGCAAGAATAGGAGAGACATTGACTGAAATAAAAAAATCGCTCTCCAAAAAATGTAAATAGGCAAGCTGGTTCGTCGGAGGAATACATCACCACAGAATTCCTTCAAACAGAACCATATATGAAACGCTTTCACTTGCTTATTGGACTTGCCTTATTTGTACTGAACGCTTCGTTAGCACAATCCTTCGAATTTGCCCACGGGATGGGAAACGCCAACTTCGATGAAGGAAGATCGGTCGCTGTCGATTCGCGAAATGGCGACATCGTTATCACAGGATTTCATACAGGTACAGTTGATTTTGACCCGACTGCGGGAACCAGTAATCGCACCAGCTTTGGAGGAACAGGCGATATGTTTGTTGCAAAGTATGACAGCGATGGCGCTATCCAGTGGGCTACCGACTTTAATGGTGATCAAAATGATTTCCCGATGGATGTCGCAGTCGATGGTTCGGGCAATATTTATGTAGCAGGAGCCTTTAACGGCACAGTAGATTTTGATCCTGGCATAGGAACTGCAAGTCGAACGAGTCGTGGCTGGACGGATGCTTTCCTACTCAAACTTAACGAAAACGGGACCTTCCAATGGGTCGTAACCTTTGGCGGAGTGAATACCAATAACGCTCAGGACGGCGCTGACGCAATAGCGCTTGATGCTGCTGGCAATGTTTATTTGGTGGGAAGTTTTGAAGGTTCTTTTATCAATATCAATCCACTGGGTTCGGTCTCTTTTCAGTCTGCCATCAACGATCAAAACATATTTTTGATCAAGTATAATAGCAATGGAATCCGCCAGTGGAGCAAGAATATGGGTAGCACGACGCTGGATGATCGTGCACGCGATGTGGCGATAGGTCCAAATGGCAATGTATTTATCACAGGATATTTTGCGGGAAGCTGCGACTTTAATCCATCTGTAGCAGGAGGAACGCTTAGTAGTTTTGGGGCCGAGGATGGCTTTGTGGCGAGCTACACATCGCTGGGAACGTACCGCTGGGCCAGGCGACTAGGCGGAGTGAATAATGATGATAGCTGGGGAATAGCGGTAGCAAATGATGGCAATGTAGGCATCTGTGGCAAGTTCATGATCAGTGCCAATATTGGAGGCAATAACCTCACAAGCACAGGCAGCGAAGACTGTTATGTAGCTTCCTATACAAACAACGGCACAAATAACTGGGCGCTCAAAATGGGCGGAACCAGTAATGACCTGGCGACCAGAATGGCGGCAGATGGCTGTGGCCACTTTTATGTTGCGGGCTTTTTTGAGGGAACCGCAGATTTCGATCCTGGAGCTGGAACGTATAATCTTATTGGCCCTGTGTCGGGTTTTCCAGGCCCACAGCGAAGCGCTTATTTTCTTGCGCGCTATAACGCGGACGGTACCTTCGGCTGGGCAGGAACAAGCAATGCCAATGCTGGCCGAACGCGCCCCTGGGGCCTGGCCCTGGATGGCTGCGAAGACCTCTATATGATCGGAGGCTTCAATGCTACTCAGGATTTTAATATCACCGCTGGCACAGCAACAAGAACGCATACAGGCGGCGGAGACATTTTTTTAAGCAAACACTCACTTCCACACACGACCGTAACCAACACGACAAGTACAGGTCCGGGGTCATACACCTATGCGATAAACTGCGCCAATGCGCGTGCAGGCCGTGACACAATCAGATTCTGTATTCCAGGAGCTGGTACCCAGACGATTACCTCAGACAACCCAACGATTACAGATGACACCACGATCGTCAATGCCACCACGCAGCCAGGGTACACCTTAGGAATGATACGCCTCGATGGCGCTTCACTCACAGGAACGCGTAGAGGAATTGTTTTTTCAAATGCGGATCATGGAGAAGTAATTGGCATGAGCGTGGTGAACTTTCCTTCTCACGGAATATATTTCACCAATGCTACCGATGGCGCTGTCAGCGATTCTCATGTAGGCGGTAATACTCAGGATGGCATTCGCTTTTTCAATGCAGCAAGAGGGTCAGTTACGGGCTCAAGGGTCGGTATTCAGGCCAGTGCCAATATTGCCCAGGCAAACCTCCGCGATGGCATCGCATCAAATGGTACTGCAGACAATCTCGCCATAGGCGCAGTCGGCGCTAACAACAGGAACTTTGTATGTGCCAATATCCGTGATGGCCTTCGATTGAATTCAGACAACAACACCTTGATGAATACCTACTTTGGCAATGACAACATCGGTAATGGTGGCAATGGCGTCACGATCACCGGCATGAATAATACGCTTAGTCAAGCCAGCCCATGTACGATCGTCGATAACAGTGGCTATGGTGTCGAAATATCTGGCCTAACAAACACTGGCAACCTTATATCACGCAATCGTTTCCGATGCAATGACCTTGGCGGAATCGAGATCAACACTGCTAACAGCAGCGCTCCCACACCCGTGATAATCACTCCTGACGTGTCCGGTGTATATGGCACTGGCACGCCGGGTGCTACTATCGAGCTTTTCCAACATTCGGTCTGTGGTGTGACACCCTGCCAAGGCTGGGTATATATCGCCTCAACCATCGTTCCGGCAGGTGGTACCTGGTCAGTTCCAGGCCCTTTTGCCTCCACCACCATGGTAACCGCAACTCAGACCATTGCAGGAAATAACACTTCCGAATTTTCGGCCTGCGCGACAGTTGATGTGTTGCTCAATGCAGGTAACATAAGCCTTCAAGGAGCTTTAAAATCAGATAGTCATCATCTAGCCTGGGAGCTTGAAGGCATTCCAGCTGAGGCAGCATATACGATTCAGGCACTTGTTGGCGATGAGTGGGAAAATATTGATGTCGTATTGGGAGCTACCTCCAGTACCTTTATTCCACATGTAAAAGCCCCTTCCTACATCTACCGCGTCATGGCCCAGTGGAACGAAGAAACCATCTTTTCCAATAGCGTGGAGCTGCTTTCTGTCAAAAGCAGCGAAGCAAGCGTATTTCCCAATCCAGCGAAGGATCATTTCACGATTGAGCTATCAGGGAAGTTCCAATGGCGCATCGTAGATGCCCAAGGCAAAAGCATTCAGACAGGAATGGGAACAGATAACATATCGCTTGATGCACGTGCGCTGACTGCTGGTTTATACTATCTGTTCATTTCACAAAAAGGCAGCACACACACAGAAAAAATCACTATCCTATAGCCGTGAAACGCTGTGCCCTGGTGCCGGCTTTCTCTCGTTTGCAGTCATTTCGGAATTTGTATTCTGAAATGGCTGCTTTGTTTTTTAAGGGCAGAAAAGTTGTATGCATGAAGAGTTTTATAAAAACATAAAACAGATCCAAAGCCTGAGAAATACTCAAAAAATCACTATCATTAGCAACATAAAGCGGGCTTAACTTTCATCACACCTTACCATGACCACAACTAATCCTTTACCAACAATCGCAAAAAAGCGTCGTGCTTTGCTTCCTACATGGATTAAAGTATTCCTCTGGATTTTTGCTGTTACAAGCATAATTGCCCCATTTGGATTCGTATGGGGGCTATTAGGTGGGTCTATCGACTTGAGTCTCTATGGCCTTGAAACAAATCAACCCATCTCCCTTATTGGCTTAAGTCTGGTTCTGTTATTTGCCTACAAAGGTGTGGTATCATTTGGTTTATGGATGGGAAAGCACTGGGGACCTGATGCAGGCAAGATTGACGCGATAATCGGTATTGTAGCTTGTTGTTTCTCTATGCTTGTTTTACCATTCCTTATCGAAGGTCAAGGTTTAATGATACGCCTCGAATTAATCGCCCTTATTCCATATTTTCTAGTGATGAGAAAGATCAAACAACCTTGGCTTGATGTTGACTTAGATGAAAAAAGCTTCCTGATTGATGAGATTGGAGAAAATGATCAGGATTGATTTCAGGTTTAAATGAAAAAATAATCACATCCTACATCTATAATATGAAACGTTATTTTTCACAAAAAACAATGCTATCAATCTGGAAAAAACTACATTAGGGCTTCTTAAAGCCAATTTTGCAATGTATTCCAAAATCTTCATTTCTATTATAGATTATCACAATTGGTTTCTTTTGGCAGGAG
Source organism: Bacteroidia bacterium (assembly GCA_045106685.1). Classification (GTDB taxonomy): domain Bacteria; phylum Bacteroidota; class Bacteroidia; order J057; family J057; genus JAUIGE01. Next base: position 23,459 of record JBGCFB010000053.1, read on the forward strand.
CGTTTTGCAAAACGCCCCTACGAAACGTGATAATGTCTGTTATACTACTATGCTTGTCCGGGATATGCATGGGACAAGACGGTAAAGCTTCTGCAAAAAGCCCTTTTCGAGTAACTGTTGATAGTTTAGCTAAGCTTCAGAAAAAGGGAGAGTTCCAAGCGAGCCTGGATGGGTGCAACCAACTAATTTCTACAAATCCGATAGTCGGGCCAGAAGACAGCATGGCCCTTATCAAGCTCCATAGTACCGCTGGCATCAGCCATAGACTGCTTGGTAATTGGGATGAAGCATTAACTGCATTCCGGCGCGTTGAAAAGATTATAGCGAACAGTTTTTTATTAAGTCAAAAGCATAGCGAGGTAGCAAAACCCTATCTGAATCAAGGGAACATTTATGCCATTAATCATCATTTTGAAAAGGCTTTATCAGCATTTCGGAAAGCAAAGCATTCGGCGGAAAAAGACACTAGCTCATATGGAAGAATTGTTGAGGCTTATTGCTTACTCAGTATTGGCCTTGCACACGCTAATCAATTTGAGTTGGCTCAGTCTATTGAGTACTTCCGGCAGTCCCTTGGTAAGATAAAGCAAGGTAATCCAAAGCATCAGCTTATTTCACAGCTTTATTCCGAAACAGGTCGCTCTTTTATGGATATGGGAGAAATGGATTCCGCTCGATTTTATTTAACAAAAGGGCTGGATTGGGTTACTGCAAATGGTGTGGACTGGGTTCCGTTTCAGCTCAATATTTTGGAGCAGTTGGGCCATCTTGAACGAAAAGATCGCCATTACAAAGAAGCGCTCAAGATATACAACTCACACCTAGCCCTAACACGCAAAACCTACGGAACGGGCAAGCGAAAAGAGACCTATATGGATGCTTATCTATGTCTCACCCATATGTACATGGGAAATTGCAGTCAAAGCAAAAAGGCGTTTTGGGAAAGCATGAAAATATTCTTTCCTCATGACAAAAATCTCCGCCCATTAACCCGCGTGAACCTTGACTCTCTGGAGAATCCGAGCAAGCTTTTTTGGACGCTTAATACTGCGCTGCGCAGCTATGCACATTGCGATTCCAACAACCTGAAAGAGCTTCTATTTGCTGATAGTTTGGTCCATTTTAGTACTCGGCTCATTCGTCATATGCTCGCCGATATTGACAGCAGGAAAGCGCTTGCACGCGAGCAAGCGCGAGCGCACAGGCTTATTGGGGCTAGTCTTGAGGTTAAGTACAGTCTGTACAAGCTAAGTGGTGACAAACAGTATGTAGATGATGCGTTTCAGCTGATGCAATTTGCAAAAGGGCTACTGTTTAATGAACAAGTTGAAGACCCATCAAGAATCCGCCTTTTTTCTAAAACAGAAATTGGACATCGAATTCCTCAGGGCACCGCTTTGATACATTACTTTTCCAGCCCAGTGCATACATGGGCTGCTGTTGTTCAGGATGGAGACATTAGTCTTCATCGTTTTGAATCTTTAGCCTTTTCTACAACGGACAGCTTGTTGGATGCTATTCAGGCTCCCTATTTAGGAACAAACTCAAAGATGAGTCCGCAGGAAAATCGTTCGGTTTTTGAGCACTATTCAGCACTACTCGGACAACGCATGTTGGAGCCACTTGGCAAATTGCCCACCAACCTCATCATCATTCCAGACGGCCCACTTTTACAACTTCCTTTTTCACTGCTCAAAACCGATGGGAAGTATGTCATTGAGGATCATCAATTGGCATACTACTACGCGATATCGCAATTTATGCTGCCGCCAGCTCCAAGCAGAGGGCTGGATATTCTGGCTTTTGCACCTTCATTTGATAACAATCCTGAGCTTCCTCTCCATCTTGCATCAAGTCGCTCTGGTCTTCAACCCTTGCATCATAACCTCACTGAAGTAGAAACAAGCATCAGCGGTATTCAGGGTAAAATACGAAGCGGAAAACAAGCCAACCTTGGCCACTTTATGACTGAAGCTTCTCAATATGGAATCATTCACCTGGCAAGTCATGCAGAGGTCAATCCCAAAAATCCGGACAATAGTTATATCGCTTTTGCACCTGAAGCAGACGAAAATTCGCTGTTATTTCTGGAAGATATTTACAAACTCAAACTGGATGCAGAAATGGTGGTATTAAGCGCATGTAATACGGCTCGTTCTGCCAATCGGCAGCTAGGGGAAAATCAGAGTCTTGCGCATGCATTTACCTACGCTGGTGCCCAAAGTCTCGTCGCAACCTGCTGGCCGGTAGATGACAAGGCACACGCCGAACTCATGGTCGATTTTTACACAGGTCTAAAGGCAGGTTTGTCAAAATCAGCAGCACTTCGCCAGGCCAAACTTATTGCGATTCATGACAAAGGGCTTGAACCATTTTACTGGGCAGCTCCGCTCGCATACGGCGATATGCGCCCGATTGTATTTTCGAAAGACCATAGCTTGTATTTCATCATTGGTTTTCTGGTATTACTTTTGCTCATCGGAATAAAACTAACCCCTGAATCATTTTGAGCATCAAACAATTATCCCTTCTGTTAATTCTTTTCCTTGGGCTGAATGGCCTTCAGGCACAGGATGACGAAAACCTTACATATTCGAATGAGCTTGCACGAGCATGTGTAACGAAGGCCGATAAGTTTGTGCGAAATGAAAATTATCCGGCGGCTTTACGCTGGATGAATAAAGCCATAAAACGTAATCCTCGGCAGGCAGAATTGTACTACAATCGTGGTGTGATTTATCGCCTTACGGGCAAATTCGAACAGGCGCTTTCAGATTTCAATATGACGATAGAGCTTCGCCCCGATATCGGGCGAGCGTATCTCAATAAGGGTATGACGCAACACGAGCTAGGTCAATATGAGGAAGCGGTGGCTTCATATTCAATCGCCGCTGACAGTTTAAAGCAGGTTGCGGATATATACGCGCTTCGCGCTAAAGCGCTCGCCAAAACAGGCAGGCACGCCGATGCAGCGATCAGCTATCAACAAGCACTTGCACTCAAGGGAGACAAGGCAAGCTGGCATCTGGAAAGGGCAGTAGAGTTGCGAAAAACAGGTGCTTATGCTGCGGCAATTTCTTCCGCAAACAAGGCGCTTTCCGCTGATTCAACAATGAAAGATGCATGGCTTATTCGTGGGAGAGCCCAGCTTGAACAAGGACTTCCCTATGAAGCCCTACTCGATGCGAAGCGCGCCGAAACAGAGAATGCCGACGATGTCGAAATTCGAATCCTAAAAGGTGATGTTCACCTTGCAATGGGCCACATAAACACGGCTGCTGAGCTGTATGAAGGTGCTATTAGCAGTAATCCTGATGATGCCGAAGGTTTTTATCGCCGTGGAAGGCTTCATCTTATGCAGAGTAAAAACCGACAGGCTTACCGTGACTTATTACAGTCAGTCCGACTTGATTCTAATGTAGCGAGCTATCATGTCGCGCTCGGAGAATCGCTCGAACGCCTGGATGACTTTGAAGGCGCAGAAAAACATTTTGATAAGGCTTATAAAATTGATCCTGAATCAAGATTGGTAGCGCGTAGCCGGGGAACTTTTCGCGCGCGGATTGGTGATTTTGACGGGGCGCTTGCTGATCTTGATTTTTTGGTAAAAAGCCGCCCTACTGACACCGCCACCTTGCGCATTCGCGCGGATGTACGCAAAGATGCAGGTCAGCTAAAAGCCAGTATCGAGGACTTAAATCGCGTCATGCAAACAGACTCTAGCCAGGCCCGTGATTGGGCTGCACTTGGATATACCTATTGCCTGTTGGGGGATTTTAAAAAGAGCTATAGTTGCCTCCAAAAGGCCAAGCGCGTCGAACCTACCTTGGGCATTATTTATACATATCTTGGAGCGCATGCTATTTTGAGTGAATCCGTCGTTGAGGCGGGAGCCCATCTTGATCGCGCTATTCAACTCATGCCTGACTACGCTTTATCCTACTTTTGGCGTGCCACCTATCGCAAGCTTGAAGGCAAAGATGATGAAGCTTGTGATGATATTTCGTTAGCAAAAAAACTGGGTTTAACCGAGGCGCATATGCCTCAACCAGCTCCTGAGTCATGTCAGTAAGGAGTTAGTCAAAAATAGCAGCCTGTTTTTTGAAAATTATACAATTTCATTCAACGCCTATTATGCAATTCCAAACCCTTACCTTGTACACGAACACACTCGAAACAGAAAAGGAATTTTATACCAATACGCTCGGCTTTGATCTAAAAGAAGAAGAGCAACATTATTTCTCCATACAGATAGGAAGCAGTGTTTTGCGTTTTGAAAAAAGTGAGCAATCCCATACCTATCACTATTGCTTTTTAATTCCATGCAATCAACTTCAGGATGCCGTTGCCTGGCTGAAAGATCGCTTACCTGTTTTAGAAATTGAGCCAGGGCGATTTACCGAGCCCTTTGAGTCATGGAATGCCGCTGGAACCTACTTCTATGATGGATCGGGAAACATTGCAGAATGCATTGTACGCTATGATCTGGAGAATGAGTCGAAGGAACAATTCGGTTTATCGAGCTTTCTCTGCCTAAATGAAATCGGCCTTGCGTCCGATGATATTCCAGGCGTGAATCAGAAGCTTGGGGAAACGATTGGAACAAGTTTATGGAGTGGCAATATGGAACGTTTTGCTACACATGGAAGTCAAAACGGCCTTTTTCTCCTTCCAAATTACAACACTAAAACGACCTGGTTCCCTACAGATTTGAAAGTAGAACCCGTTCCATTTAAAGCAGTGGTCATGAATGAGGGAAAGGAATATTCAGTTGAATATACGGAGGAAGAATTGAGTATAAAGAGGGTTTGAGTACATGGGTGCAGAGTGCAGAGTAGAAATTTAATGCCTCCGGCATTAACGCAACAACGTAACCGTCCCTTTCACGATCTGGCGGCCGCCCTGTTCTAGGTCTTGAGGAATGAAACTAAGGACATAAAAATATACGCCTTCAGAACATGCAGCACCTTTCTGAGCTTGTCCTTCCCAGTACTGGCGAGGATTCAGTGTCTGGAACATAAGGTCGCCCCAGCGATCGAAGACGCGAAGCTCATACTGAACAGGATTGCAGCCTGTTTCCACGACAAAGTAATCATTCGTACCATCGCCGTTCGGTGTGAAGATATTAGGCACAAATGCCTGACACACACATGTCGACTCATCGACTCTAATCGTAATGCTATCCTTGGCTATCCCACATAGGTTTTCCAGCTCTAAGGTATAAGTTCCTGCTTCGTGAATATTACGGACATCATTTGTGCTTCCATCATACCAGCGATACGTAAGCCCACCAGCATCAGAACGCGTATCCAGCGTAAGTGGCCGGCGAGGACATATGACAGTATCATTTCCGAAATCTACCATAGGTTTTTGAAACAATGCGATATCAACAGTGTCTCTGCCAGTACCACAACGGTTATTCACCTTTACGATATATTGCCCACCTTCATCCACCCAAAATCCGGTAGAAGTGGAACCTGTATTCCAGAAATAACTTGCACTTGCGGAGGTAGCAGAAAGGTAGACACGCTCCCCTTCGCACAAGGTTGTATCATTTCCAATAGCTGGCCGAGGAGGAGCAAGATCGGTGACCTTTAGCGTATCGCTTTTCACACACACCTGCCCTTTCATCTCCACAATATACGTTCCCGCCTCAATGATGGCCCTGTCGGGTCCTGGAGTACCATCACCCCAACGATAGTGAACCCAGGAAGGGTCTGGGCCTGCTCGCACTGTCAGCACCTCATCGGGGCAAATATCTTGCTTGTCAAGCAAGGAGAATGGCGGAAGTGACTCCCACTTGATATTGATCTCATCACTCGCTGAGCCACACTGATCTTCAACCAATACCCATACAACAGATTCTGAACGGACATCGATTTGGGGAGTATGGGCTCTGGTACTCCATGTGATACGTGCATCAGGATACTGGCTACCAGCCTTAAGGCGGAAAACATCGCCTTTACATAGCAACTTATCTGGCCCCAGGTCGACATGTGGAAGTGCGCGTACATCAACTTCGATAGAGTCTCTTGCGATTCCGCATTTGTTGCGAACTTCTACATAATAAAGGCCAGGCTGATCGATCTTAAAATCAGGCAAAGGGTTTCCATTTTGCCAAGAGAAAAAGACCGTATTATCCCCGTCCATCCAGGCTTGACGTATATCCAGCTTTAGTTTTGTTCCGGGGCAAATGGCAGTGTCTGCTCCCAAATTCACCTCTGGGATCGCATGAATATGCAAGTCCTGAGATAGTGTATCAGCATTTTCACCACGATAATAAATAAAATGAATCGTATACATTCCGTAATTATTCGCAGCGAAAGTTGCAGGAACGGAAGACGCACGTAAGACTAGGTTATCATTAATATCAAACACGTCCCAGCGAATAGAATCGATTGCGATAAGTCCAGTCGCATTCATACTAATTTTATCACCAACGCATCCTGATTCTATTTGTAAAGTGGGTGCTTCTATTATAGTATTTGCAGGAAATACGGGGAGGCCCAGGTTAACAGTTCTGCTTAGTGTGCTTTGTCCCAAATCATCATAATTGCTGGCTGCCCCCCTGAGGTTAGGGTTACGGATCACGCCTAGCGTACTCGCCCCATATCGCGCCACGTAGATGAGGCCATTGGGTGCCGGCTGCATCGCGCCAGGGTAGGTAACGCCCACATTACCAACGAGTTGGCGTGAAGCGAGGAGCTGAGCTTGAGGCAAGCTTATATCAAATTGAAAAATAGACGCAGGGATCAATTGGCCATTGATATCAGAAAATTCACTTGACTGGACAAAAACGCTGCGGCTATCTGGAGAAAAAGCTACTCCATATCCTTTATGAAAATTAGTACCAAGCCCAATAGCATTACTAACAATGCCTGTCCGGGCATCAAAATCGCATAGCACATAGGTGTGCATTCCCCGAAATGAAATAGCAAGATGCTTTCCGTCTGGCGAAATCATCATGTTCCCAATACCATCGTTATCCACAGGGCCAGTTCGAGAGATCACAGTGCCTCCAGTGATACCTCTTTCGGATATTTTATAAGCAAAAAAGCGATCGCCTGCCAACTGGTGTCCAACGACCCAATAAGAACCATCCCGATTGTGGTAAGCGGCTAGTTGCTCACCTGCTCCAGGTTGAAGCGGCACATTCTTTTGCACCACCTCTCCTTTACCCGATTGCTTTTTTAAGTCAATGATTGAATACTGCAAGCCTTGAGGATCACCAGCTTCTCCAATTGTAAATAAAAGGAGTGAATCGGGATTGCCAGGAAAGGCAATGAATAGCGCTCCCTGAGAAGCGGAAACATCACCAGCAAGCCCGGATCCATTTTTCATAATCCTATGATCGGAATTCCAGACACTGCTACCATGTGCATATGCTCGCAGCCGACCATTATCATCCGTGAAAGTTGCGCAACTTTCACTAGAATGAAGGGCCCCGTCTACGCGCGGCTGGACACGTGAAGATTTAAAATCAATCCCCGCCCCTTCGCCAAAATACCAATGTGTAGATGAAAATTGCCCCTGAGCTGAATAGCCCATAGCAAAGAAAATTACGGCAACTGGTATGAATTTTGATAGCATAGTATACAGAACCTAAAACCGTTCCGACCAACAATGTAAAAAATTCCAGGGATTTAGGCTCTTTCCTTCTCTTAACCATTCCAAATACTTGCACCATGCGCCAATTTTTACGCATTACCGGAACCCTCCTCTGCCTGACATGCTACTTTAACGTTGGTTCAGCCCAACCTAACATTGATGGCGACCTTAGTGATCCTGAGTATATTCTGCTCGGAAAAAAGGATACTTTTTACAATTCCTTTCCAAATCATGAGCTCGGGGCTTTGTACTATTACACATTTCTCGACACCTTATTTTTAGGAATTGCCTGCGAACTCGATATTATTCCAGTTCCACCAGCCACACCTTCCACCACGACACCGGAAGACCCAAGTAATATTGTCTTGTTCTTCGACTGGTCAGACCACGTCGGACGTGGGGCGGACTCCCTCGACCCGGGAAGAATAGGTGGTCCAGGAGTCTTTATTTCCTGGGGAGGGCTGAATCATGCCGTTATGGATTTTGACGCCGACTTCGCACTTGCCTTTAACACGGGAAATAATGACGAAGTAATTGTAATGGATGCGGTACACTACGGCCCTAGTAGTATAGAGCCTATCGTTGCCGATAGTATTTATGGCCCAGACCTTCTCCAATTGGATAGTGTTGCTACACATGAAATAAGCAGTGTTTTTGGTGGAGTTTCTGGCGGCACCATTACGTATGCTTATAAAAATGGCTATGTCAGCAATAATGACAAACTGCACGGGATCGAACTTAAGATTCCATACAATGCGTTTAGCGGTGTAACTGCAAGTAGCGGTATGTGTTTATTCACAGCGCTAACAGGCAAAAAAGGTCATATTTCCAATGAAATCATTCCAGGTAACCCTTTAAGTAGTACGAACCTAGGAGATGGTTATAATTTTGCTGCCGTTCCAGGGCAGGAATACTGTGCCTCTATCATTCAGATTTTGCCAGTAGAGTTGGTGATGTTTGATGGTCTACAAAAAAGTGGTCGTAATTACCTGAGCTGGGCAACTGCTAGTGAACTAAATAGCCGCTCATTTGAGATTCAAAGACGCGTACCACGTAAAAATTGGGAGACCGTCGGCGAGGTGCCTGCCAAAGGCACAAGTTCAGCGGTTCATCGCTATGAATATATCGATGCGACTCCAAGTGCGCTGAGAAATGAATATCGCCTCAAGCAGATCGACCTTGATGGTGCGATACACTATAGCCCGATGATCGTCATCGAGAGCACATTTGGAAGTCAAATGGACTTTATGGTCTATCCAAACCCTGCTCACGACCGAGTCTTTGTGTATACAGGGCAGCCGCTTGATTCTGATGCTCAAATTCAAATTGTGGATATGGCTGGCCGTGTCCTTCTTGAGCAACAGATGGAAGCAGGTAGCAGAGACGCTAACGTTTCCCTAAGCGGACTCAATCAAGGTCTTCATCTTGTGAGACTTCAGGTTGGAGGTGTTGCCATGCACCAAAAGCTGGTGATACGATAAGCTACGTATCGCTTAACATAACGCATGTGGTATTTCTGAAACATCTTCGGAGATACCACATGCGTTTTTTGGTATATTGGTCTTTACTTTCCCACCAAAACCGATATAATATGAGTTTGCATATAGGAGCAGAACCAGGATCAATTGCAGAAACAGTTTTACTGGCTGGCGATCCTTTGAGGGCACGCTTTGTTGCAGAACAGTACCTGGAAAATGCCGAATGCTACAACCAGGTTCGGTCTATGTTCGGCTACACAGGCTATTATAAGGGCCAGCGAATATCCGTCCAGGGAACCGGTATGGGCCTGCCTAGTATGGCAATCTACGCTCAGGAACTGATGGACCAATATGGCGCGAAGCGGCTTATTCGGATTGGTTCCTGTGGTGCCATTCAGGATCATATTGAGCTTAATGACATCATTTTTGCACAAGGAGCTTCCACAGATTCAGCCTTCAATCGCCTGCGATTTGATGGAGATTCATTCGCACCACTGGCTTCTTTTTCCTTACTTCAAAAAGCCACCCAAATAGCTGATAGCCAAGGGTTCGATTATCATGTAGGAAATGTCCTTTCTTCAGACTTTTTCTATAACGAACCTCAGGATGCGTGGAAAAAATGGCAAACTTATGGTTTACTTGGACTAGAAATGGAATCGGTAGCGCTGTATACACTCGCTGCCAAGCGTGGCGTTGAGGCGCTTTCGATCCTCTCGGTGAGCGACCACCTTATCACAGGTAAGGCGCTTAGTTCGGAAGCCCGCGAAAAAGGCTTTGGTACGATGCTGAAGTTGGGATTGGAGTTGGGGATTAAATAAAGCCTCTCTTAATTCACTTTCTCATAGTATCGCTTCCGGGTATTACCATCAGGCAGTATTTGAGGACTATACAGTCGGTTTTTTCTGAATCTCCAGACTTCGTTAGTGAAATAGCGAATGTATGAAGCTTCAGGCATCATGCGAAACTCGGCATAACGAATGTTAGGTTCGAGTTTAAACGCAACAAGATTAAAGCCTAAGAACCTGATCGTTAGCATACATGTATCTAATGCAGGTAAGGTTAGCGTTCCATTAAGCCCAGTTGTCCCTCCCGTTACAGTCTGCGAATCTGCTCCAGCAATAATGCATATTGCAGTAGGCAAAGGCTCTCCTGCCTCATCTACCACCTTTATTCTCAACGAATCACCTTCCCCTCTTTCCAGACGAATCGGATGCGAGAAATTACTGAAGTTATGAGGAGGCTGTATCGCACTATTTAATACAATACTCTTTCCAACGATTCGCCATTTCCCATCCCCTTTTCCCGACATCAGATCATCCCATGTATATTGAAAAGTCAGGTCATCCTTTAATTTGACCCTACTGGAGCAAAAACCATTGCTGTATTGATACACTCCGCAGACCTCAGCGACATTGAGTTTTTGAGTAGCTGCACATCCCCACACGATACTAACGATCACGATGGCGGTGAAGAATTTCATGATAACAGAAATAAAAATGATTTAGTCTTTGAGGGCAATGGCGTGAAGTTCCTCCATAGACAAACCTGTTTCAGTTGAGATTTCCTTCAAGGAATGGCCGAGCTTAAGCATCATGGAAGCTAGTTTTTGCAACTTATTTTCTACCGCCTCAGCTCGCACAAGCGCTTCTTCGCGCTCGCGTATCAGGCGAGCCTTCTCGGCATCCATGATGCGAAAGCATAATTCCATTTCTTCCTCTACGGTGAAGTGATCAACCATGACGTCATCATTTAAGGGTTTTGAAAGGTGTACTGCAATATCGTGAAAATCTGCTGGAATGTCAGGCATCTCAAGGATGAATTTCTTATCGGTAATGCGGCTTTGATCAAAGAGCTGCAAAAAATGCTCTAAACGCGTCCGACGCTCTTTTGGAAGCCGACGAATCTGGAGAATATGACTTTGGTGTACAAGTTCCCGGACGAATTCGCTGTCATAGTTAATTTCTTGTCCGGTTGAGGCATCCACAAGTCGGCGCTCAACGCGTGTGGCTAAAACCGGCAAATCGGGAATATTATATCCCAGAATATAGATCGTAATAATGGGAAGCTGAGCGGGCTGTTCTCCAATCAAAGAAGGATTAGTACTTGCAGAATCATCAATGTACAAGCCACCGAGGTACTGCCGAAATCGGTGGACATTGGTCGGTAGTTTTGACTTTTGTAATTCGATCATGACCTGCTCTTTGCGGCCATCAGCGTGTTGAATAGTGGCTTTGAGATCAAGCCTAAATATTTGAAATCCACGGACTTCGCCCTTTCGGACGAACTCTTGTTGGTTTAACTCAAGGCTTATAACCTCTTTATCAATAATAGTAGAAATCACCTTTTTTGCCAGGCGATTATTATTCATCAAATACTTAAAAGCATGATCATACAGCGGGTTAGCGATGCGCATGTTTGGGAAGGAAAAAGAAACATGGTACGTGCAAAGCTGAGACGTTTGCTGGAGAGCATCAAAGATAATACTCCTACACAACAAAAGCTAATAAAAAAATCTTTTTGCTAAAAATCACTCACTCACCGGAATATCCTCAAAATCCACATCTTCCGCGAGCTGATTCCATTCAGGCTCTTTAGAACTACTGGATTCCTCTTTGTATTCAACGGTCATGTCACGGTCTACACGCTTTTCCTTTCGGCCATCGGGATTTTGGTATTGTTCTGAATAAGCATTGGCTTGTTTTGACATTTCACTCATGACCTTTTTCTGGATACGCTTCACACCCCAGGCAAGAATATACTTCCCGAATACCCGGCCAATAAACCAGATAGCGAACATGATCGTGAAAAGCCAGCCAAAAAATCCCATTGCTATATTGTTACCTTATTTCGGTTTATGACATCGTGATAGTACGATTCGTACTCCGGTACGATAGTATCGGTGTTATAGGTTTCAGCAACTTCGCGAGCACGGGCCGAGACTTTGTTCCAAAGCTCCTGATCTTCCAGCAATTTGATCGCATTAGCAGCCATATCCTCATAATCACCAATTTCACTAACATAGCCTGTTTCCCCGTGAATATTCACCTCAGGAAGTCCTCCGGCATTAGAAGAAATAACCGGCACGCCACAAGCCATCGCCTCAAGGGCTGAAAGCCCAAAGCTCTCTGAACCAGAAGGAATCATAAACACATCACCGATCGCGTATATCTCCTCCACAGCATTTTGATTGCCCAGAAAGATAATGTGATCACACAAGTTAAGGTCCCGGCACATATTCTCGGCCGCACCTCGTTCTGGCCCATCTCCTACCATCAGAAGCTTGGATGGCACTTTCTCCACCACTTTTGCAAAAGCTCGTATCACATCATCGATGCGCTTTACCTTTCTAAAATTCGACGTATGGATGAGCAGTTTCTCATCATTCAACGCAATCATTTTACGGAAATGATCTTTGTTCTGAGGAGCAAAACGCGCCAGGTCAATAAAATTCGGGATTACCTTTATTTCATTTTCTATACTAAAATGCTCAACTGTATCATTTCGCAAAAACTCAGATACAGCAGTAACACCATCGCTCTGCTCAATGGAAAACTTCACCACAGGAGCATACGACTTATCTTTTCCGACGATGGTAATATCGGTTCCATGCAGCGTCGTGATAAAAGGAATATCGATGCCGTAACCCTTCAATATTTGCTGCGCCAAAAAGGCAACCGATGCGTGCGGAATCGCATAATGAACATGAAAAAGGTCCAGTTTCTGAAAGCGAGCAACCTCCACCATCGCAGAAGCAAGCGCTGACTCATAAGGCGAAAACTCGAATAGCGGATAATTCGGTGTTCGCACCTGATGATAGAAAATATGCTCTGAAAATAAGTCGAGTCGAATAGGGCGATTATAGGTGATAAAATGGATATCGTGCCCTCTGGCTGCCATAGCTTTGCCTAACTCGGTGGCTACTACACCGCTACCTCCATAGGTAGGATAACATACTACGCCTATATTCATACCAGCTGATTTGATGATTAAGTGATTAGCTAATTTGATGATGAACAATTTGAAGATGTGGTAATTAGCTAATTATCACATCAACTAATCATCAAATTAATTCTTTAAACCTTCTTCAAAATCACGAATATCATCAGCGGTTAGATCACCAGCAGTGGTTCCTGGGTAAAACTCACTTCGCATAAGTGATTCGATTTCCTCCAGAGTCACCTGAGTTTAAAAAAAAAAAAAAAGCAGGTTATCAATCATGATGTCTTCACGCTCAGTATTCCGGAGCGTCATCGGCTGATCTTTGATGTACTCCACCATCTCTTCGATGGTTTGAAGCTGCTCTTCGATCACATCACGATTTTCCTTTACCTTGGTGTAATTATCCATCCGCAAGCGGAGAAGACGCATACGCTTTTCTTTGATCTCCTTAAGGCGACCTTTTGCTGATTTCAATTCTTGATTCAGCTTATCAATCTCTGAAACCGTTTTTTGTTTACCATCTTCATTCGCTAATGAAGGAAACTTATCCTTAAAGTAGAGCAAACGCACATATGAGGTCTCAATAGCGTTCAGTTTTTTAATAAAACTATCCACCATTGTAGAAGAAGGAGTCATACTCAGCTTCTTATAATTATCTCTCACATCTTTTACACGATCACGCAGTTTATCAAAACGTGACTGGGAAGTATGGGAAAGCGCATTATAGTACTCCACCATGCTTTTTGTTTTGTAAAAAGCATCGATATCGCCTTGGTACTTTGCATTGATAGCGCGTACAAAACGAGGATTATTACTGATAAATCCTAAAAAAAGCAGCTCAAGTCCACCACCTAACATAATAGTTGCTAGACTAGCGAGTTCGGTCGGCGCTGCTGCTGCTCCGATGACAGTTATTGCTGTCAAGATAGTAAGTCCGACCAGATGTACAGGCCAAAAAAAGGCTTCTTTGACATAGTTAATGTACTTCTGAATACGAACGCGAGGTTTTTTACTTTTAGCCACAGGTATATATCGTCGTTGATGTGTGTAAAAACAAAGGGTTAAAATACACTTTTTTAGCCAGTCGGCATTTCATTACGTGCATATTCGATACGTCGCATGGTTTCATCCTTTCCTATCAGCTCCGCAATATCGAATACACCAGGACCCGCACCAGCAGCAGTAAGGACAAAACGAAGCGGCGACATCACTGCTCCTACTCCTAATTCTTTTTCTTCTAAATATGCTTCAAAGCTAGCGTGAAGCTTTTCTGAGTTCCATGCATCAAGTGCATTCCAGCGCTCAGCAAGCGCCATCACATACGATTCGGCATCAGCATTCCATTTCTTGCTGGCCATTTTTTCATTGAATGAAACTGGAGCCTCAAACAAAAACGGCGCTGATGCAACGATCTCCTGTGGAAAGGTGATACGTTCCTGCATCATCGCGATCGCACGGTCGAGGTACGCGTCGTCATGAACAGGAAGATTATGTGCGTTAAGATCGGCTGTTACCAAATCACGCAAGGCTGCTGGCTCCATGCTACGCAGATAGGTCTGGTTAAACCAACGCATCTTGGATGCATTAAAGCGTGCGCCAGACTTACTGATACGATCCAATGAATATCGCTCGATAAGACGATCCATATTCATCAGCTCTTCATCATCACCAGGATTCCATCCCATCAGGGCGAGTCCGTTCATAAATGCCTGAGGAAGGTAGCCTTCTTCACGGTAGCCCTTTGAAACATCGCCGGACTTCGGATCAGTCCAGGTAGTAGGGAATACAGGAAAGCCAAGGCGATCACCGTCACGCTTACTTAGCTTTCCGAACAAGCTATTCTTAAGATATGCTCTCAGCGCAGCCTGAGCCTTGCTGTCCTTTTCGTTTTCTTTTAAAACTGCTCCAATATTATTCCAGTTACCAAAAATCTGGCGGGTAAAATCGGTAGCCTTATTGCCCATCTTCTCTTTATGCTCCGGGAATTTTGTCAAAAACTCCTGCCCCATCGCCTCAGCCAGACTATTACGAAATCCTTTGGAAGCTAAAAACTCAGCCGGGTCCGGCTTTAGAATAAGGGGAAGGTGTACAAACTTGGGCATGCTATCTTCCCAGCCCAGGGCGCGATATAACAGCACGTGCAAAGGCGTAGATGAAAGCCATTCCTCTCCACGAATCACATGCGTGATACCCATCAAATGATCATCCACGACATTGGCGAGGTGATACGTCGGAAGACCATCGCTTTTCATCAACACCTTGTCATCAAGTTGGCTGGCATGGAACTTCACGTAGTCACGTACCTCATCAAAAAAGCGAACTTCGCCTTTCTTGGGAATCTTCATCCGAACGACATGTGGCGTATCGGCATCAAGCAAGGCTTGTACTTCATCCTCAGCGAGGCTTATGCTATTTTTCATGCGCGAGCGAGTAGCCCAACCATATGTAGGGGCAACTTGCCCTTCAGCCCTAAGGCTTTCGCGCATGGCATCTATTTCTTCTGGTGTATCAAATGCCAGGTAGGCATGTCCATCCTTTACGAGCTGCTCTATATAGCCTTTGTAAAGATCGCTTCGATCACTTTGGCGGTAAGGTCCGCGCTCACCACCCACATGAGGCCCTTCATCAAACTCAATCCCACACCATTGCAAAGCATCGATAATATACTCCTCAGCACCAGGAACAAAACGTTCCTGATCGGTATCCTCAATACGTAGGATACAAGTACCACCTTCTCTTTTGGCAAAAAGGTAATTGTATAAAGCAGTACGTACACCACCCATGTGAAGCGGGCCGGTTGGACTTGGAGCAAATCTTACTACAGGTTTTGACATTATTAATTTGATGATTAGCGGATTTGATAATTAGCTGATTAGAAGATTTGATCATTAGCTGATTCGATGATTAGCTGTTTAATAATGACTAATTATTCATTGCCCATTAGAAACACATCATCAAATTAGCTAATCACTAAACCAGCTAATCATTATCTTTGAAGCTGCAAGTTACAAGGAAATGCTATGTAGCTACAAGACAAATCGACATGCTGTACAAAAACATCTTCCTGATTGGACTTCTTATGGTCATTATGGTCCATGAATCGTTCTCTCAGGCGCTCCCCAATAAAGACGAAGCGGCTATCCATGCTGTACTGGCAAACCAGGAAGCAGCCTGGAATCGCGGTGATTTAGACGCATTTATGGAAGGTTACTGGAAATCCGACTCACTCAGTTTTGTCGGAAGCCGCGGCCTCACGCGTGGTTGGGCGACGACACTTGCCAATTATAAAAAATCATATCCTGACAAGAGTACCATGGGAACCCTGGTCTTTAAGGTGCTTCATCTTCGTAAATTGAGCGGAAAAACGGCCTATATGGTTGGGAGCTGGACATTACTGAGGCCTGAAAAAGGCGATATCGGAGGGCACTTTTCACTTGTATGGAAAAAGGTGAAAGGAAAATGGGTGATTGTAGCAGATCATTCTAGTTAAAAAGCTCTCGATGTTTGGTTATTAATGGATCGAGCAGCAAAGCTTTTAGCCCCAAAAGCAACCATATATTGCCTCGCCTTCGTTTTGTTGTTACTTTTGTAACCAACAACCACGCAGCCCTCTTGCACGATTCCAAGCTATGCGATCATTTTTCTTTATTCTGGCCTTCTTTATAGGTACGTTCTGCGCACAGCAGGCTGTCGCCCAGATGATCAACCTGAGCCAATTTGAACTAAAGTCAGAAAGCGCCAACATCCGCATTTCCTGGGGAATCGATGAAGAAACTGATATCACCGAGTACAGACTCTACCGCCAGGATGCAGAAAACGCTCCACTTCAACTGATCCACAGTCAGAACCCAGGAGGCTTAACGAGTTATGAATACGTCGATAACGACATATTCAAAAATGAGCGACGTGTTATTTTTTATGAGCTTCATGTAGTCAAAAACGGCGAAATACATAAGTTTTACGCCTCACTTAGCCATAATCCGACTGCGATACAACGAACCTGGGGTAGTATCAAGAAGATGTTCCAGTAATTTCCGTAATTCGCTGCAATGTTTATCTGCGGCAAATCAACGAATCAACCACATATGAATCGAATAATTTTTTGGGCCTTTGCGGCCCTTTTGGCATTTCCTGTAGGACTATTGGCTCAGGACCGCCAACTCACTAATCGCGATATTTGGGCTAGCGGGGAGTTTTATCCTGATTTCCCAAATAGCTTCCGCTTTATGCAAGATGACCACTACTACACCACGCTTGAGCGGGAAGAAGGTGGGATAAACGGAATTGTGCGTTCTCATATTGAGGATGAAGCAGATAAAAAAACGATACTCGATCTATCAGGTCTTGATTTTGGTAAAGACATTGAAGCGGGAAACATCGCTGATTATGAATTTACTCCTGACGAATCTCATATCATCCTTAAAGCCAAGGTAGAGCAAATTTATCGTCGCTCAAGCAAGGAGATTACCTATGTATATAATCGCGAAAGCAAGGCGCTTTCAGTACTGCATGATGGTCAAAAAGTAGGCAACGCAACTGTTAGCCCTGACAATTCCATGGTGGCTTACACCTTTGACAATAATCTCTACAAGCATAATCTTACAAACAACACACGCATAGCTATCACAGATGATGGAAAATACAATAACATCATCAACGGTAGCACAGACTGGGTGTATGAGGAAGAACTATCATTTGTTCGTGCTTTCAAATGGTCTCCCAACAGTCAATACCTCGCCTATTATCGCTTCGACGAAAGTGAAGTAAAAGAGTTTACGATGGCAATGTACGGCAGCCTGTACCCTAACCAGTATACATTTAAGTATCCAAAAGCAGGCGAGACCAACGCCAAGGTACTTATTCGCATGCATGACCTCAAAACAGGCAAAGCAGTGGATGCTGACCTCGGTACCGAGACCGACATGTATATATCACGCATGACCTGGACACCTGATGGTAAGCTGGCGCTTCAGCGCCTGAACCGCTTCCAAAATCGCGTGGATGTTATGATGAGTGATCCTGCAACAGGCGCTACTAAGACGATTTTAACTGAAAAAACAGAAACCTATTTCGAAGCAGAAGCCTACTACCATGCTGATGCTGATCGCTGGCACTTTTTGAAAAACTCCAGTGACTTCCTTTGGGCAAGCGAGCGCAGTGGATGGAATCATGTATATCGCTATACGCGTGATGGCGAGCTCAAAAACCAGCTAACTTCTGGCGATTTCAATGTGCTTGATATAAAAGGAGTGAACGAGCAGGACGGAAAATTATACTTTATCTCCTCTGAAGTTTCGCCACTAGAACGCCATTTGTATGAAGTAGGGCTTGATGGTAAAAAGAAAAAGCGTTTAACCAAAAAAGAAGGCACCCACAACATTACCTTCTCCCCTGCTTTCACATATTTCATCGACAGCTATTCTAATATCAAAACGCCGACTCAATCAAACCTTTGCAACAGAAAAGGGAAAGTCGTCAAGACCTTAATTGATAACCAAAGGCTAACAGAAAACTTCGGCAAGCTCAATCTTAAGCACGCCGAGTTTATGACGATCACTACTGAGGACAATATAGATCTAAACGCCTGGATGATTAAGCCAGCCGATTTTGATGCTTCTAAAAAGTACCCGGTATTGATGTTCTGCTACGGAGGACCAGGCTCACAAACGGTCACCAACGAATGGGGCGCTGGCAGCCACTTCAATTATTTATGGTACCAAATGTTAGCTCAGAAGGGCTATATCGTTGTTAGCGTTGACAACAGAGGCACAGGCGCTCGTTCGCAGCAATTCAAAAATGCGACTTACAAGCAATTGGGTAACCTCGAAGCCGTCGACCAGATTGCCTCTGCCAAGTGGCTGCAAGGTCAATCCTATGTAGACCCTGACCGCATTGGGATTTGGGGGTGGAGCTTTGGCGGATATCTTACTTCCCTCTGCATGGTAAAAGGAGATGGTATCTTCAAA
Source organism: Bacteroidia bacterium (assembly GCA_045106685.1). GTDB lineage: Bacteria > Bacteroidota > Bacteroidia > J057 > J057 > JAUIGE01. The sequence goes on from JBGCFB010000053.1 coordinate 42,450, forward strand.
ATGGGAATCGCTGTAGCACCAGTAACTAACTGGCGCTTTTATGACACGATTTATACAGAACGCTACTTACAGACACCTCAGGTAAACGCTAAGGGCTATGACGATAACTCGCCGATCAATTTTGCTCGTGGATTAAAAGGAAACTACCTCCTCGTCCATGGTACTGCCGATGACAATGTTCACTACCAAAATTCTATGGAATGGGTTGATGCATTGAACAAAGAGAATAAGCAGTTCGACTCCTTTTTCTACCCAAACAGAAACCATGGAATTTATGGAGGAATTACGCGTTATCACCTTTACACCAAAATGACCAACTTCGTCCTCGATAACCTCTAATGCGCATACGCTTTTGGCTCAAAAAAATCAGTCGCTGGCTGTTTGTCACGATCAGTATACTGTTGG
>JBGCFB010000054.1:0-14260 GCA_045106685.1 Bacteroidia bacterium
CTTCCCTTCCAATGCTCAACCATATCATCTCTTACCCAACCAGCATTTTCATCGACAAAACAGGCAATATCCGCAGTATCCACACTGGGTTTAGCGGTCCTGGAACAGGAAAGCATTATGATGAGTTTGTAGAAAAATATGAACGCCTGATTGAGGATATGCTTTGATATGCTGCTGGCCATTGGCTTTTAGCTGCTGGCCAGAGGTGACGCCATTTTTCATGACTATATATTTTAAAAAACCATGTCAATATACCCTACCCAAGTTGAACACATCGGCATTGCCGTAACTGACCTTGAAGCGGCAGAAGCCAAATACACTGCGTTACTGGGCCAGGCTCCCTATAAGCGCGAAGCCGTTGATAGTGAAGGTGTTATGACCAGCTTTTTCAAAGTAGGAAGCACCAAAATAGAATTACTCGAAGCGACACGCCCCGACTCTGCTATCGCAAAGTATATCGAAAAACGCGGCGAAGGCATGCACCATATTGCATACGCAGTCGATGATATCCACGCCGCGATGGAGCAGTACCGCGAGGCAGGCTTTCGCATCCTCAATGAAGCTCCCAAACGAGGCGCAGACAATAAGCTAGTCTGCTTTATTCACCCCAAGGACAACCATGGCGTGTTGACTGAACTTTGTCAGGAGATTACAGGAGTACAAAGTACATGAGTGCAGAGTAGAAAGTTAAAAAGTACCTGATGCACATTTCAGCTTTTCATTTTCTACTATGATCTTTCAACTTACGCTGTATTATCTCGAGTAATTAGGTGCTTCCTTTGTAATCGTTACATCATGAGGATGGCTTTCGCGCAGACCGGCATGTGTGATGCGCACAAACTGCTTAGTCTGTAACGTCTTCACGTCGCCAGCTCCACAGTAGCCCATGCCTGCACGCAGGCCACCGACCATTTGGTAAATCACCTCTGTGACGCTGCCTTTGTATGCTACTCGGCCGACGATGCCTTCAGGCACAAGCTTCTTGACATCATCCTCTACATCCTGGAAATAGCGATCCTTTGAGCCTTTTTTCATTGCTTCAATAGATCCCATTCCGCGATATTTCTTGAATTTACGGCCTTCGTAAAGCACTGTCTCGCCAGGACTTTCTTCCGTACCAGCAAACAGGCCACCAGCCATAATCGTGCTTCCGCCAGCGACAAGCGCCTTGACCATATCACCGGAATACTTGATTCCGCCGTCGGCAATAAGCGGAACTCCAGCGGCATGCGCCGCTTTGGCGGCTTCCATCACAGCAGAAAGCTGCGGCATGCCTACTCCTGCAATCACGCGGGTCGTACAGATAGAACCAGGTCCTACCCCTACCTTGACGCCGTCTACACCAGCATCGATCAGCGCTTGCGCGCCGCCTTTGGTGGCGATATTTCCACCCACTAACTGGAGATCAGAAAATTTCTTGCGAGCCTCCTTGATCACATTCAACACACCTTGTGAATGTCCGTGTGCAGTATCGATAATGATGACATCAACACCCGCTTTTTGAAGTGCTTCCATGCGCTCAAATGTATCACCTGAAACGCCTACAGCAGCTCCAACACGCAGGCGTCCCAATTCGTCTTTACACGCATTGGGAAATGCCTGATTTTTCTGAATATCACGGTAGGTAATCAAACCAACTAGGACATTGTCGTCATCGACAACGGGAAGTTTTTCCACCTTGTAGGTGCGTAAAATTTCTTCAGCTTGATCAAGCGTCGTACCCAAAGGTGCGGTAACGAGGTTTTCGCTTGTCATCAGTTCCTTGACCTTACGACCGTCTGGTGTTTGAAAACGCAGATCGCGGTTCGTCAAAATTCCCACAAGATGATTAGCCTCGTCTACAACAGGAATACCGCCGATGCGATGCTCTTTCATAAGGCTTTCGGCCTCAGCAAGTGTATCGTTCGGCCTTAAGGTAACCGGATCAACGATGAGTCCGCTTTCAGATCGCTTCACTTTACGGACTTCCTCAGCCTGACTGGCTACGTCCATATTTTTGTGAATAATCCCTATCCCACCGTTGGCCGCCATTGCGATCGCCATGCGGTGTTCAGTAACGGTATCCATCGCCGCGCTCACAAGCGGGATGTTCAAACGGATTTCACGTGTAAGTTGAGACGAAGTATCCACATCGCGTGGAAGTACTTCAGAATGGTCGGGCACCAACAGGACGTCGTCGAAGGTAAGTGCCTCTAAAAGAATTTTGGAAGAATTGGCCATTGCAAATGTCAAGATAATCGGAGAAGAATGTTCGCTGATAGAATGCCGCGAACGGACATTTGCCGGGCAAAGATACAGAGTAAATTTGATCTCTGCCTTCAAGGATTGCATCTTTGTGTGACTATTCTATTTTTTATGAAAAACCTGATTGTATTTCTTCCATTTCTCATACTCATAGCTGCGTGTGATTCTGGAAAGCATAATGCCGTATTGAATGACGCCAACGACAGCATCTCATATGTCATAGGTGAAGCACTGTTTAGGAGTTTTGACAATAAAGGACTCTACCTAAATCCTACAAAAGTTCGCGAGGGTTATGTTGCCACAAGAGACTCGACTACTTATATGAAATTTGGGGAAACCCAAGCCTATATCCAAAAGCTTGAGTTTGAACTTGAAAAACGCCAAGAAGCCTTTACCTCAAAGGAACAACCGAATATCAACCTTGACACGATTGCCTATGCAATGGGTGCTGACCTTGGCCATCGGTTTAATACATTGAGTATCGCTATCAATCCAGATGCATTGTATCAAGGCATATCAGATTATGCCCAAAAAGGAGCTAAAGGTTCGCAACTTCCAGGCAATACGTATGAAACTCAGTATGCAAAATATGAGGCCTGGGTAAAAGATGCTGCCATGTTTAAGCGTGCGGAACTTGCTCAGAAAAACGAAATAGCAGGGCTGGCATATCTTGGAGCTATGGCTAAGGAAGAGGGAGTTGTAGCTTTAGAAAGTGAGCTACTTTATAAAGAATTAAAAGCAGGGACTGGTCCAGTGCCTCGTGCAGGGGATTCGGTAATTGTACAATATATCGGTCGCTTCCCAAATGGAAAGGTATTCGATGAGACTAAAGGCGATGAAACAGCAGGCTTCCTCCTGAAGGAGAATATGATTCTCCAGGGATGGCTTGAAGCGCTTACCAGAATGCCTCAGGGAGCCAGATGGGAGCTGTATGTTCCTTCAAAGCTTGCATATGGCGCTCGAGGCTTCTATGATATAGAGCCCAATAAGGCGCTGGAATTCGAAGTAGAACTGATCAAAGTGCTGAGAGCAAAATAGCCTCTTGAAAAGAAAAAGATCGCCCTGCAGCTTATTCAGCTGCAGGGCGATCTTTTTTTCTAAAAACCATAAATAACTCCCAGCCCTACCTGTGTGTACGTAGATGGTCCGATGAATCCTGTGTTCCCCAGAATAGTTACACCATCATGTACAGGCTTGCCTAAAGGCAAATGAAGGCGACCTGTAAGTGGGCCGCTCCGCAGGTTGAGGCTCCCTTCTAAAATGATGGAAGGAGCAACATAGAATTGGTTAAAGTCAAAATCCTTATTGCGGCCATCAAGACTACGGATGCCTATATAAGAATTTACGAGTCCGACTCCAGCGCCAAAGCCGATGGTTTGCGTATTGTAGGGTGTGCAAAAAGCACCAAAACGCCCCATCAGGTACACTGGCATCTGGACAGTAAAGTCCAGACTCCCATTGAAGCCCTGAAGGCCGAACTGAAGATTGGGGTCAAGCCCCACACTGTAACGGTCGTTTTTTTGCGCCAGTACATAGTAGCTTCCTATCCCGATCGTGTAGAAGTTATAAGCCCCTGTCGCGGGATTCGAGACATCGTCTTGCTCAAGGGTGAGCAATTCGAGCATAAAGCCAAAGTGAGGCACGAGCCGATCGGCGAGTTGAGCTTGGGCTGAACTGGCAAAGCAAAGGCATAAAAAGAAAAGTAGAATATTTCGCATATGATGAAAATTTGAGCAGGGAATAAAATTAGCTATTTTTGGCATAAAGCAAATACGCATTGGCCTGGCATCATCCCACATCATCTCTAACTACGGCAGCCTCAGAAGGTTGGGCCTTCATAAGTAGTGCCTTATGGCGAGCCTCTTGGCTGGATGAAAACGGCGATCCTCATAAGGATGATCACGTGCTTGAGGAAGGAGCGAGATTCGCAGATAGCGTACTCGATAGAATCGTCACTTTGCGCAACAATGATTTCCCGGTGACTGCTTCGCTTTATGTAGCTACACCTGAGTGCATTTTGGCACCGAAGGGATACAAAGGGAATTCCGTTTCGCTCATGCATACCATTCTGGATGACACGATCCCTGCCTCTGCTATTCAGACTTATGATTTAGATAAGCCAGCGTCCAGTATCGCAGTATTTTCCTGCTCTCCGGCATTACAAGCAGTGTGGAATCAAGTGGCTCCACAGGGGAAGGTAATCCCACTTGTTGAACGGGATTTGCAATTTGTTTTTTCAAAAACGGAGGCTAATCTGATGTTCATTCACATCCTTGCGGGGTATGTGCAAGTTTCAGTCAAGCAAGCAAACGGCCTCACGCTTTGCAACGCTTTCCGCTACCAGGAAAGCGAGGAAGCGAACCTGATGCTCAAAGGCGTAATTCAGCACTTTTTTCAGGAAAACGTCTATCCTATTTATCTGGCCGGAAATGGAGGAACGCGTGACTATCTTCTGGAAAATTTACCCAATGCACATGCCGTAGAGCGCGATCACGATTTCTGGACATCTTAAATCATGCGCATCATTGCTGGCACATATGGCGGAAGAGTGTGGCATCCTCCAAAGGGATTGCCAGTAAGGCCCACTACCGATCGCACGCGGGAAGCATTATTCAATCTCCTCCAATCACGTCTTCATATGCGGGGCGCAGATGTGCTTGACCTCTTCTCTGGAACAGGTGGCATAAGTCTTGAGTGCATGAGTCGTGGGGCGGCAAGTGTGGTGGCAGTAGACAGGCATCGGGGTTGTGTAAAGGCACTTCAGACTGCTCTCAAAACCCTGGGAGCGCCGCCTGTGGTTAAGACTGTCCAGCGCGATGTTCGCAAATATGTGAAAGAGGTAAATACCGCTTTCGACTTTATTTTTCTGGACCCGCCTTACGATATGCCGGCCCAAGCCGACCTGGTGGAAACGCTTATCAAGCGAGGAAGCCTGAAGCCTGAGGGCATTTTGGTATTGGAACACCGAAGCAGCACTGACTATGCTCATCTTGAGGGCTTCGTCGAAGTGCGCAAGTACGGTGATAGCAGTTTGAGTTTTTTTACAAAAAAATCAGAAGATGGACCTATTCAGTAATAAGATACTCGATAATGAATCTGTCATTGAGATCGCCAATTTTATCAAAAAACGCCTCCGTGCCGGAAAGGCTGTAGAAATAGTATTTATCTGCACCCACAATAGTCGGAGAAGCCAGTTTGCTCAGGCGTGGTGCCAACTGATCGCAGACGTACAAAATCTTTCTGTTCAGGCATATTCTGCAGGCACGGAAGTCGCAGAAGTCCATAGCAGCGTTCTCAAGACCCTTCAGGATGATGGGTTCAAAATCGTCGCGCTCGATAGAGGTACTAAACAGGCTTTTGAATTAAAAAGGGAGGATATATCAAATCCAATCCAGCTTTATTCGAAAAACTTGCAGGACAACTCAATCCCCCGTGAAGGTTTTTTGGCGGTTATGGTATGCAGTGATGCCGATGAGGCTTGTCCCGTTGTTCCGGGAGCAGCGCATCGAGTTTCCCTTCCATTTGATGACCCACGTCATGCGGATGGTACAGAGGAAGAATCCCAAGCCTACCGGAGTTGCTCTACCCAAATCCTATCCTATTTAAGCACTATCTTTTTTCTAGTAGAAGAAGAAAAAAGACAATCCCAAGCAGCCCCAAAGGCGAAGCCTTCTTTTTTGAAAAAAGTGATCAATATGATCATGCCGAGTCGCACAGCTTCTGCCCGACCCGATATTCTTACAACACGGAAAAGGGACATGCCCGACATGGCAGACCTTATGCCTAAGATGATGGATCGCGAAAGGGAGTCGATGCCAATGGAGAGTGCCGAAGTAGAAGAGATCGAAGAAATGGCTCCCCCGCCTCCACCCGTTCCGTCAGCACCTGCACCGCCGATGCGGTCAGCACAACCGGCAGCATCAGCATCAGCCGCTCCTCCCAGGTCCAGTCAGCCAACACCTGTCAACCCTTTCAAAAAAGGCAATATTCTCTATTCTATTCCTGAGCAGATGAAGCTCAAAGAGGCAAGCCGTTGTCGGGTGCGAATCGCCCCTGAAGAGATCGATGCGGCTGTGCTGGAACGCGACCTTAGCGAGGCGGAAAAAGAAAACGCCAAAACAGAGGGCATCCGCACCACCTCTGTCATGAAGGTTGAGCTTGAGGAATTAGGCGATCATGGTCAGTTTGAGATTGTTTTTCGTAGTGATGAAGAACAACCTGTTTTCCCGTTTGACTTTACTGAATGGGAATTTGATGTCACTCCCAAAAGGCCAGGACACGGAGCTTTATTATTGCGTGTAACGGCGAAAGTAGTACTGGAGGGTTTTGGTGAAAAGGGTATGAATGTCGCCGTTTTGGATCGTGCCATTTTGGTAACGACTGATGGGAGCACCGTTCTGTCTTCTTCCTTCAAAAAGCAGCCTATCCCCGACCCTGTCTGGGATCCAGAAGACGAAAAGGCTGTCCGAAGTTTTGTTGCAGAAGGTCAATTAAACAAAGCTATCGCCCGCATCAACAACTACATCGCAGACAAAGATGAAGATACGTTGGGCATGCTACTCGTACTGCAAAATCGTTGGAATACCAACACCAATAAGCTGGAAGAAAACCGCATACGCCACGAAGACTGGGACGTAGTCAATAGTCAGGTAAGCCATTCTGTCCTTGCTGTTTTGGAGGATGAGCCATTTTTACCAATTATATAGTGAAGCATAGTTTTGAGGCTTTAGCCTGAATTATTTTCATTATTGCCCGGGAATTTATTCCCTGGGCACAGAGAGAATCGCAAAGCGATCTATGTTTCATTGCCCAGATGATAAATCATCGGGTAAAAGAAATAGATGCTAAAGCCTTGAGGTTTGAAGCGCTTAATCAAAATTGCGTAGCAATCATTGCTACTCATGCCTTAAAGACTCAATAGGATCGACCTTCGCGGCCTTCCAGGCAGGATAGATTCCTGAGGCTACGCCTACAACGATACAGGCTATCAGACCAATAATAATCCAAAACCAGGGAGCTACAAAGGATGAGTTTAGTGCGGTCACACTAATAATATTTCCGATGATAAGTCCAATAAGAATGCCCGAAATTCCTCCGATCTGACAGATCAATACTGCCTCAGTAAGAAACTGTGTAAGGATACCTTTTTGGGTTGCGCCAAGCGCCTTTCTGATGCCGATTTCGTTGGTGCGTTCAGTTACTGAAACAAGCATCACATTGAGAAGCGCTACAGAAGCACCGATCAAGGTGATGATCGCAATGGCCATTGCAGCCCAGGTAAGAACCTTGATATTATCAAAAAGATCCTCCACAAAAGCGTCACTTTTGATGACTGAGAAGTCGTTCTCATCACGAGGCCCCATACCCCGCACCAATCGGAAGCGCCCTTCGGCTTCATCCATCGTGTAAGCCATCGCGCCGATGTCTTCTACATACACATTGATGCCGAAATTCCGGTTAGGAGAAGGCGAAATGGATCGCAGGGTGCTTACTGGTATAATCGTGATTTTATCCCCTCCGGTAGAACCCGAGGAACCTATTTCATCTAACACGCCAATAACAGTAAAAAATCCCCCATCGATCGTGACCTTTTTACCAATACAATCTAATGACTGAAATAACTTCTTTTTTACGGTATGGCCCAGGACGACCACATTGCGTGCACTTTCGATATCATCAGCATTGATCGTTCGGCCGTCGGCAATGGTATAACGAGAAGTGGTCAGGTAATTCTCATCTGAGCCAATAATGCTCACATTTGGGTTGGTCTGTTCGAGGCCGGCCCGTACGGTCGCCGTGCGGCTTCCGTTCGCACTTATACTTACAGGCGCCACATCGGCGAAGGCCTTTTTAAAACCAACCGCATGCTCATAACTGATAACCTGATTGCGCTTTTGGCGGCTTCGTCTTCCTGCCACCCGGACAGTACCACTTCTATTTACAATTTGAAAAGTATTGGTCCCCAAAACAGAAAAGCTCCCTAGAAGCGAGTTCTTTATTCCCGCCATTCCTGTCTGAACCACGATAAGTGCTGTGATACCCATCGCAATAATGACAATGGTAAGCAAAGCTCTAAGAAGGTTTGCCTTAATAGCATCGAGCGATTGGTAAATGTGGGTAAGCAGTTGCATAAGGTTCGTTCCTGGAAGAGCGTTCTTGTAAAATCTGATGTCGTATTTCGTATGTAGTATCTCGGATTTCTACCGTGGCTCTTCACCTTTTTGATGGAGATACTTCATATGATATCAGAGATCGCATTCATGACCATCAATATGGGCAGTTTATGTTTTTATAAGAAAACCCCTGTCTTTCCTGGCGTATCTGTTTTTCAGTACCAAATTGTCTAATATTGGTCGAGCATCTGCTTCATTTATTACTATTCATCACATCATTCATTATTAATAGACAAAATGGCTTCTCCGCTTACACTTCTCCGTAACGCCATGAAAGAACTCGGTGTCGACGCGTGCATCATCCCTTCTACAGATCCACACCAAAGCGAGTACGTCGCAGATCGCTGGCAAGCGCGTCGCTACCTTACAGGTTTTGACGGCTCGGCTGGAACCGCTGTTGTTACCCAGGATTTTGCAGGGCTTTGGACTGATAGTCGCTATTTTATCCAAGCCGAAAAACAACTGCAAGGAAGTGGATTTGAATTGATGAAACTGAACGTTCCGCATACTCCAGAATTTGTATCATGGATTTCAGACAACCTTGAAGAAGGCTCCAAAGTCGCTGTTGATGGAGCGGTGCTTTCCTATGCAAAAGCAGAGTCTTTTGAAACGGCATTTGAGGGAGTTGGCATTGAGTTAGTGACCGATATTGACCTAATAGAGGATGCATGGCCAGACCGTCCGGGTCTGGCCAAAGCGGCTATTTATGAACATGAGCTTCAGTATGCAGGAGTCAGTCGTGAGGAGAAATTTGATTTACTGCGAAAAAAGATGGTCAAAAAAGGCGCCGACTATGCGCTGTTGACTGCTCTGGATGACATCGCATGGTTATTCAACTTGCGTGGAGCTGACGTAGATTTCAATCCTGTATTTGTGGCGTATGCTCTTGTGGGAGAAAACGATATATGGTTGTGTGTAGATATTGAAAAAATGCCTCCGGAGCTTCAGCAGAGCCTCAGCAATGCTGGCATACGCCTGACGGCCTATGATCGACTTGAAGTGCTTATAGAACAATTACCCAAAGATTCGGCGATCTACCTTGACCCTCGACAAACAAGCGTCTCCCTACTCTATCCTATCTGGGATCATCATGGTGAAAACGAAATCGAAGGCCCTAGCCTCGTTTCGGCGCTTAAAGGCTCCAAAAATGATCATGAGCAAGCGCTTGTACGTGAGGTTATGGTGAAAGATGGCGTTGCGATGGTGCACTTTATTCACTGGCTGGAGACGCATATCGGAAAGGAAGCGATTCGTGAAACTACGGCAGCCAAGAAGCTGCTTAGCTTTCGGTCGCAGCAGCCGCTCTTTGTGGGCGAAAGCTTTCCTGCAATCTCAGGTTATGGGCCCAACGGAGCCATCGTTCACTACCGCGCTCAGGAGGGCGACGATGCCGAGCTCAAGCCCGAAGGAGTGTATCTTATCGATAGCGGCGGTCAGTACCTCGATGGTACAACCGACATAACACGCACCCTCGCGCTGGGACCAGTAAGCCGTCAGGCTCAGGAAGATTTCACGCGTGTTTTGCAAGGATATATTGACCTTGACATGGCGATTTTCCCAAAAGGAACCAGCGGCCGTCAGCTCGATATTCTCGCACGAAAATCGCTTTGGGATGCAGGCTTAAATTATGGTCATGGTACAGGTCATGGCGTAGGCTTTTTTCTCAATGTTCACGAAGGCCCTCAACGTATTAGTCCTGGCGGAAATGGCGTTCCGCTATCGCCAGGCATGATTACCTCCAATGAACCAGGGCTTTATCGTGAAGGAAAATACGGTATGCGCATGGAGAATCTCATCCTGGTGACTAAAGATGGTCCTGCCAGTGACTTTGGTACTTTCTATTCCTTTGAAACACTCACACTTTGCCCCATAGATCAAAACATGATAATCCCGGACTTGCTGAGTGAAAAGGCTCGTTCCTGGCTCAATCAGTATCATCAAATGGTCTTTGAGCGTCTTTCGCCACATGTGGACACTACGCTCAGGGCCTGGCTTGAAAATGCCTGTCGGGCAGTTTGATTAGCTGATTAGCTGATTAGCTGATTAGCTGATTAGCTGAGGATAGGGCTTGTTGGGTTTTGGTTAAAGAATTATTGGCTATTAGTATAAATAATACTGATTGTCACGGTTGGTTTTGTATCGGTTGCTAACCTCTGTCAGCGCTTTAAGCATTGTGGTGAGGCGCTGACAGAGGTTAGCAACCCAATCGTGATAATGCTTAATACTTGAAAAGTTAATAGCCAAACACCAATCGCTAAAAGCCAAATCGCATGTTAAATCGCATTCTCGTCCCTACCGACTTCTCGCCTTGCGCCAGTTATGCTGGAGACCTCGCCATAGCAATCGCTGCTCAGGCAAAAAGCTCGGTTCACTTCTTCCACAGTGCGCAAGCGCATCCTTTCTGGGATGAGCTGAGCGAGCAGGAGCGCAATCAGTTTCCAGAGACTTTTGCAGAAATGCACCAGATGGAGCGCCGTTTTTCAGAAGTTTTGGAAGCACATAAAGGAAAAGGTGTAGGAATGGAGACGAGTTATTCCGCGGGAAATTTGCTACAGACTGTGCGTAAGCTTATCGACAAAGAAGCGATTGATCTCATGGTCATGGGTTCACACGGAGCAAGTGGTCTTCAGGAAATCGTTTTTGGCTCCAACGCCCAGCGCCTTGTGCGCCATGCGCACTGCCCTGTCATGGTCATCAAAGATGAAGTTCCATCTAGCTTTAGCCGCATTGTGTTTGCTTCCGATTTTGGAGAGGCAGCAATACCAGCTTTCGACTGGATGGTGAAGTTTGCCAAACTTTTTGATGCAGAACTCATGCTACTCCATATCATGCCAGAAGCACACTACGGAGGCAAGCAGCTTGCCCCACCACCGAGCTTTGAGCCATTTATGGAGCGCGCTGACGGCGCTAAGGTGAGCATTCAATCATATACCGATCTCGATATCGAAACAGGCATCAACAATTTTGTAGATCGTAGTAAGGCCGACCTTGTGGCCATGGCGCACTATCATCGCCCCATGCTGGAACGCATTTTGGTGGGTAGTCTTACAGAAGCGCTTATCAATCATATGAGCGTCCCTGTAATGAGCATTAATGTGGCAAAATAGACGCATTTTTTTATATTGCTCATAGACCTAATTATAATAACGACGATGCGTAATTCAATCCTTACCTTACTTCTTTGTCTGCTGATCTTACCACTGGCAGGCCAAAATCCACCTACCACCTATGCTGTTCAGCTAGCCGCTTTTAATGAACCCGTTTCGAAAGACTATTTCGAAGGATTCGAAGGCGTTTACTTTGTAAGCATATATGGAGGTACGATGTACAAGTACTTTACCGAAGACTGCAAAAGTAAAAACGAGGCTATGCAATTAGCCGAAAAGGCTCGCAAAGCAGGCCACGCCAATGCCAAAATTATTAATATGGATGCTTACCGTGCTGGTTCTAGCAATTGCTGTAAAGCGCCAGATGGTACCGTTTCGATTAATAATATCTTTTTTGATTTTGATAAAAGTAACCTCCGTACCGCTTCTGTCCGCGAACTCGACAATGCGATTATGGTACTCAATCAAAATCCTGGCTTTACGATAGAAGTCCGCGCACACACTGATGCAAAAGGTACGAATGAGTACAACGATGCGCTTTCAGCACGCCGTCGCGATGCCGCGATTGAATACCTGAAGGCCAAGGGCATTGCAGCTTCTCGTATCAAAGCGTCGATCCACGGTGAAAATGACCCCGTTGCAATCAATCAAACCCAAAATGGAGAAGATAGCCCTGCCGGCCGTCAATACAACCGCCGTGTAGAGTTGATTATCCGCGATCCTAAAGGTGCTGTAAAGGCAGCTGACACTGATTTTGTGCCTGATAATTTGAAGCAGTAATTGGCTTCTGGCTTCTGGCTTCTGGCTTCTGGCTTCTGGCTTCTGGCTTCTGGCTTCTAGGGTATGCATTTCACACAATCAGTGTTGCATACCCTAGAAGCTTTTTTACAAATAGTCTGTTATTTTTTCTGACCAGAAGCCAGCAGCCTTTCATTTTTTTTCTGGCCAGAAGCTAATCGCCAACAGCTAGCAGCCATTTTATCTATCTAACCAGCGCTTAAATGCGCCTGATCGATCTATGCTCACGATTGCTTCGCGATCTGGTTCAGGAGCAAGGTCTATTTTCACGCGACTTTTAGACCAGGTGTGCATCTGCTGGATAGCATCAAATGCGATGATAAACTGGCGATTGATTCTGAAGTACTCCTCAGGATCGAGCAAATCTTCTAGTTGCGTAAGCGTGTAGTCAATGATATGACGACGGTTGTCATGCGTAACGAGGAAAACATACTTTTGCTGACCAAAAAAGTATGCGACATCATCAATCTTTACAGACTTTATTTTTTCCCCAGAACTTACAATAAATCGTTTCTGGTAGGTTTTTTCTGTGCCTGTTATCGCTGTCCGTAACGCATCAAGGTCAAAACCTGGCGAGACTTGCTGGCTACGAAATTTTTCGATGGCCTGGGCAAGCTCTTCTTTTTCTACGGGTTTGAGCAAATAGTCGACACTATTAAGCTTGAATGCCCGGATTGCGTATTGGTCATAGGCAGTAGAGAAAATAATCGGTGTTCTGACCGGATTTTTTACTTTATCAAAAACAGAAAATGAATTACCGTCTGATAAGTGAATATCCATAAAAATAAGATCGACCTCCTCTGAATCCAGAAAGGCTACAGTTTCTTCTACACTATCGATCACTTTATAAATTTCGAAATCAGGGGCAAGCTCGTTTATCAATCGAGTAAGGCGCTTTACAGCTAATGGTTCATCTTCGACGAGGAGTACCTTGGTCATAATTAATGTAAAATGAAGAGTGTACAATGTAGAAATCCAAAGGTCTACTTTGGATACTAAAGTAGCAAAGCGGCGAGGAATAAAGATGGGAATTATGAGTGTGAATGCGGCAATCAATGAGTCGAATGCCTTTTAGTAGTTCTTACAAACCCAGGTTATTCATTTTTTTCCAAAATTATTTTGACCAAAAAAGATTACCCGAAAGTTATCCTAATGTTATCTAAATATTAACAAACCTAGGAATTCATCCGTAAAAGCTGTAAATTCATGTCTATTCAAATCAGAATGGGCATGATAAAGACTTAATATTATGGCAAAAGTAATTTGTGAAGACAAGCAGCGCTACCACCAACCATTCGCATTTGCGTTGGTTCTATTATTTACCGGATTAGCAACATACAGACTTATAGAGATTGCAGGAAATCCAGGAAGTTCACTATCGGAAATCCTTGGAGTAACAATGTTTTTGATAGCCCTATTTGCTGGAAGCTGGTATCTGTATGGAGTCAAGATGCGGGTAAGATTGAGTAAGAAAAAAATTCACATTCAAGTCCAGGGCCTCCCTATCGGCTCGCGCAAAATCCCACTCAAAAAGGTCAAATCTGTGCGATTTTTTCAGCCTTCCCAAGCTTCACTATTGAGCGGCTGGATGGTTCATTTACCTTCTGAATATAAGTCGTATGACTTTGGTGATTCCAGCGCGGTACATATCGAAATGAAAGGCGGAGATTCCTTCGTGATATTTTCAAATAAGCTATACAGCGAAAAAGAGCAGCTCAAATCGTTGATCGCTTAGCGGCGGTTTTAATTTAAAAAAAACTGCCATTTCGAGTGTTAATACAGGCTTAAGCCTGCAATATGTGTAATGACGACAAGCTCACGCTTTATACATCTTCCGCCTTGGCGGAAAAGCTCCAGAGGAGCGACAGGTTGGTAGATCATCATGGCCCCTCCATGTTTGAGCTCCAGAGGAGCGACACATTCAGAGGACCGCTCCTC
>JBGCFB010000055.1:0-10615 GCA_045106685.1 Bacteroidia bacterium
AGCCAATAGCCTAATCAGTTCGAAAAGTATCAAATACTCCTGATGATTCGCTTATCAATTTGCGGAGTTGCTTCAGGCAGCGAGACTTCTGACTCAGTACTGTTTCAGCATTTTTCATTCCGAGTTGCTCGGCTATTTCGGCAGGTCGAAAACCGTCATAAAGCGAGCTCCACAGCACCTCCTGGCAGGTCTTACCAAGATGACTCATGAAAGCTTTAAGCTTGTCCATATCCTGACTGATCGCAATCCGCTTCACGATGTCTTGCGCACGATCAGGCATGTTGGGAATTTCGGGTAACAGTTCAGTCATTTCCTGCTTATTCGCATTCTTTCTAAAAACATCAACACATTTATTAAAAAAAATTTGATGTAGAAGTGTGCTGAGCTTGTTTTCCTGACGAAAATCGCCCTTCGCAACCTTGTCAACTAAAGCCATGAAAGCGTCGGTGTAAGCATCGATTGCTTGATCTTCTGTCAAGCCTCGCTTTTTCATGCCCTGTCTGACCAGATATTGGAAACGATCATAGAGGACATATTCTGCCTCTTGCCTAGCACGGCCGCCTTCTTTTATCCGCTGGATAATCTGATCTTCGTGATATACGATCTTGAATAAAGACATCAGTGTGAAGGTACAATTTATTCTTTTCAAGCTGTCGGCTTTTAGCGGCTGGCGATTCGCTGTCTGTTAATGTTTTTGTCTCATATCCGAATACGGTTTTGTATCTTAAAAAATATTGAATCACATGCCTCACTATCTAATTTGCGCATTCCTGATCTGCCTCGCTAATCTTGCCTGGACACAATCTACGGACAGCTTAACGGCTAAGGCGCACACCGTTTCCATGAACGAGCTTTATAGGAAAGGGAAGTATGTAGATGCGCTTCCGTATGCTGATAGCGCCATTCAGGCATGGACTGCGCTCGATAACTGGCCAAAAGTAGGCAGCTGTCTCAAGATTCAGACATATTGCTACGGGTTACTCGGCCGCAATGAAAAAGCAGGCCAATCCTTACGCCGGTTGGAGAAACTGTGTCAGGAAAAACTGCCCAAAGACCATAGTATCTGGGGCGGCCTTTACAATACAAAAGTAGCCGTAAGTATCTGGGGAGGTGAGTTTGACAAAGCTGTTTCCTGGAGCGACGCGCAAATTGGTTTTTGGCAAAATAAAGGAAGCCTAACCGCAGCTGGCGCATTCATAAATCGAGGCATCGCTTATTATTACATAAGCGCTCCATGGGAAGCGATCGAGGCTTGTCAGCACGGGCTTCATATCCTGGATTCATTGGGCAAAAAAGCCCACCTCTATGCCGCCAATGCATATCTCTGTATGGGCAGAAGCTTTCTTTCACTTCGTCATTTTAAAGAGTCTGAGCAGTACTTCAAGCAAGCGATTGGCTTGTACAAGAGCCTCCAAGGCGAAGATCATCCTAATATTCTCATCGCGACTCAAAACATGTGTGCGCTGTATTCTGAAAAACAGGACTATTCGCGAGCAATTTTATTAGGTAAAGAAAACCTAAAAAAAACCGAAAGCAGGTTCGGTAAAATGCACTACCTCGCAGGTGTAGATCATTTTAATATTGGGCGTGCTTTGTTTGATAAAAACGAACTAAAAGAAGGCGAATACTTCTTACGCCAATCACTCGCCGTGCGCGAACATAGTCTTCCTGCCAACCACCCCGACATTGCAATTACACGTCTGTTTATAGGTCGTCTCCTTCGCAAGAAACAAGACTATACCGCAAGTAAAGCTATATTCAAAACAGCATTAGCAGAAGTGGACGACAATCGTGAGTCCAGCGTCAACTATGACTTACTCATGTCACTGGGGATGGTGTACTATGATGAAGGTGATTTTCAAAAAGCGCTGGCGCATTATGACACCTGTATTCAGGCATTCCAGGACAGCGAAGGATGGCGTACTGTAGCGCATAAAAAAGCAGTGATAAAAGTCCTGTTCGAAAAGGCCAATATCCTTATCAATTGGGAAGTACGTGACAAAGAGGAACGCTATAAAGTAGCTGCGGCAACCCTAAAAAAAGGTAGAGACTTACTCGATAGCATGCGCTATCTCACTCGCGCAGAAGAAGCCTCGTCTCATGCAGCATTAGCAGAAACGATTTACACCCTTGGAAGCGAATGCTGTTTTGAATTATATACCATTACACATGAAGACGAGTGGCTTGAAGAGAGTTTCAGTTTTGCAGAAAAAAGACGAGCATCCCTGCTACTTCAGTCACTCCGTAGCCAGCAGGCGCATTCATTTGCCTACATTCCTGACGCACTCCCCAAAGCCGAGCGAGAAGCCCAAACAGGCCTTACCTACAGCGAACAGCAATGGGAAAAAGAGAGGGCCAAAGGCCCGCGGGCTGACAGTCTCAAACTTGTCAAGTGGGAGCAAAAAAGACTCGAATATAGATTTGTCATTGACTCTTTACAGAGCCTTATCAGGCTTCAATATCCAGCTTATTATCGCCTCAAATACAACGAACAAACCGCCAGCCTCAACGATGTTCAATCTGCACTGAATGATACTAAAAGTTTGTTTTTAGAGTATTCCTGGACGCAGGATGAGGACCTGATTCTGTATATGGTTTCGAACTCGGTAAAAACAGCAATACGGATCAAGAACGATGGAAAACTCACCGACAGACTAGACGCATTTCTCACGTTCTTAAAAGATGGTATTGAAGCAGAAAACAGAGGATATACGGCAGAAGCGCGTACTGCCTTTGGGGAGCAGGCCTATGCTTGTTATCAGGATTTACTGGCTCCGATTTTTGACAAAATCTCTTCTGGAACCATTGATCGACTGATTATCGTTCCGCATGGACAGCTAGGCTATGTTCCATTTGAGGTTTTGCTTTCGGAGCAACCTGCTGCGGGGGCGCAGTTTAGTGATATGGAATACCTAACGCTTTCGCATACCATTCGGTATGCATATTCCGCCACCTTGTTTTGTACCCGTAGCCAAACTCAAAATGAGCCTCAAAAATTCCTTGCCGGCTTTGCTCCTGACTATGGTGAAAGTGTGGAAAGCAACACAGCATATCCGACGCTGGCATTGCGTGATATTGCCCCACTCACCCAAAATCAACCTGAAGTATTGAAAGTCTCAGGCATGATGACAGGTGATAGCCACTGCGGCGCTGCCGCCACTGAGGATGCGTTCAAGCAACATGCTGCCGATTACCGAATTTTGCACCTTGCTATGCATGCATTTGTCAACGATTCTGTGCCCTTGTATTCCAGTCTCATTTTTGCAAAAGACACCAATAGCACCACAAGCGAAGACGGCTATTTGCACACCTACGAAATCTATAATCTTCCACTGCAAGCTGAGCTCGTGGTACTCTCCGCCTGCCAGACAGGCGCTGGAAAACAGCGCCAGGGCGAAGGTATCATGAGTCTTGCACATGCATTTCGGTATGCAGGATGCCCCAATATAGTCACCAGCCTTTGGCAAGCAGATGATCAAAGCACTGCCCGCTTGATGGAGCTATTTTACACACACCTCAAGATCGGAACAGACAAAGACAAGGCACTCCAACTCGCAAAGCGCGATTTTATCAATGAAGGCGTACAGACGCATCCGTTCTACTGGGCCGGGTTTGTGTTGCTGGGAGATGAAAAGCCCGTTAGCAGCAATCATTTTTTTAGTATTAAAAAAGGGCTGATTGCAGTGCTTTTAGGGGTCATTCTTATCCTGTTTTATCTTTTTTTGAAAAAAAGTAACAGAACACGTTAAGGTTTTTGAACGGGTTCCGAATACAGGGATACAAAGCATATGATCACGACCAGTTGCACTATCTCTGTCAGGTTCGCAACCCAATTGAAATAAAACACTCATTTCATTTTTACACAACCTACAATTTCGGCTTCGGCTGAGGTGATATTCCTATGCCTAATTCAAACGCTATGAAGACTCTTTGCACACTCACCTTATTACTACTTTCAGGGCACTTATTTTTTGCCCAAACTGCCGGACGCCAGTCTTTGAATAGTGGTGGCGGCACAGTCACAAGCGGCGGCTTTATCTATTCGTATACAGTTGGAGAAGCTATAACAGGCACTTCCACTGGCGGAGCGGTTGTGCTTACAAAAGGCATGCAGCAGCCCGAGCAGGCTGCCAGCCTACCTATTGAACTGCTCTCATTCACTGCCCAGCTTCACGGACAGGCCGCTCACCTCAACTGGATCACCAGTATGGAAATTCAGTCTGACCATTTTGTGGTAGAGCGATCCGTCGATGGCTTGTTGTATGAAAACATCGGAACAGTGAAGGCTGCCGGCTATTCTGATACTGCGATCACATATTCATTGATCGACGGTCAGGCGGGAAGCCTTGGGCTTAAGGTCCTCTTCTATCGCCTCCGCCAGTACGATATCGATGGCGCCTTTTCGGTGAGTCCGGTTGTGCAGCTGACGCTAGACGGAAAGCCCAGAAGCACTTCCAGTCTTTTTCCCAATCCTGCTTCTACGGAAGCTTTTCTACGCTACCAAAGCAGCAGCACGATTCAACCACAGTATTTGCTTACTACTGCTGACGGCAAGGTTATTCGAAAGCATCGACTACAGGCAGGTGCAGGAATGCTCACTATTCCGGTAACAGCGCTCGCAGAAGGAACCTACTTCGTCACCTTCACGGTAGGAGAACACCGCAAAACTCATCGTCTAATAATTTCTCACTAGATGCGATAAATCGTGTCTCTACTCACATAATCATGAAAAAGATCATAATCCTTATTGTCGGCTTGCTTGGCATCGCCAGTTTAGCCTTTGCCCAAAGCCCCGAAAAGATCAACTTCCAGACGGTCGTACGTGACAACGCGGGTATCCCAATGGCTAATCAAAATATAGACTTACGCCTAACGATCGCATCTGGCCTGGTGCAGCCCTACAAAACGCGATATGAGGAGGTATTTACTGCACTCACGACCGATAATTTTGGCCTGATCAATGTGCATATTGGAACAGGAACTCACAACCCTACTCATGGCTCATTCAGTGGCGTTGAATGGGGTGGTGGTACGATGTATCTCCATATTGAAGTAAATACTGGAAATGGTTACGTGAATCTCGGAGCGAGTGAAATGGTCTCTGTTCCGCATGCGATGTTCAGTAACATTGCAGATTCTGTTTCAAAAGTCACCCTGGATCAGCTTAAAGATGTTCAGCTCAACAACCTCATTGACGGAGAATTTCTGCAATACAATCAGGCGCAAGGCAAGTGGATTCCAGGAGCACCGAGCAATGGACTTTGGTCTGTAAACGGGAATAAGATTTACTACAACGCTGACAATGTAGGTATTGGCACGACAAATCCGACCGCAGGCCTCACACTTGGTTCTAGTACTGAGTTTGCTTTTGCGACGCACTTTAATCCGGCTTCTAACCGCGACTTGCTGTCGCTATTTGGTACAAGCTATTTTGAAACAGACAATTTCGTCGGCTTAGGATACGAAACTGAAAATTTCCTCAATGGACAAAATCAGCAAGTTTCTGAGCGACTGATGTACAGCAAATCTCAAGGCGGCTACCGCTGGTACATCAACAAAAATGCAAACGGTGGATCCGATGCTTCCATGTCACTGAGCAAAGAAGGGTACCTGGGAATTGGCACCGACGCTCCAGAGGCTGCACTTCATATCACTGGGAATGACCATATTATCCCTGCGACCCCATATGGTGGTTTTATGATTGGATCGACAAACAACCCAATATTGGCTATGGACCGGGACGAAATCCAGGCTTATGGTTCTAATGGAAACTTTGGGTCTTTAACAATACAAAGAGGAGGAGGCAACCTCAAGCTCTGTGTTAACAGCGGAAATGTTGGAATTGGATCAGTGAGTCCTGATGCGAGGCTTCATATTCGAGCTGGTAATGACGCGCAACTAGCCAGCAACACCAAGAACGGCTTCTTGATGCTGGGTACCATTATTGGCAATAATATCGTCATGGATGACAATGAGATCATGGCGAGAGATGGCGCTTCCACAGCAACCCTATTCTTTCAGGCCAATGGCGGAGAAACTTCGACTGGTGATATTACAAAAGCGCATGTACTTCTTGAAAATGCTCGCTTTCAAGGCATGTATAATAACAATAGAGGCCCACTTTACTTACAAAACCTGGGGGGAGATCTCTTAGTTTGTAACGAAGATAATGGCCAGGTAGCCATCGGATTGGGAAGCCTGAGCAGTAATGCCAAGGTCAATATTCAGGATGATCGCTGGCAGCTACGATTGGATAATCCTGATCTGGGTGGTGGTGAGTGGTTTATTGGAGCGAGTGCAAATAACTGGACGACTTCTGGAAATAAATTGGTATTCGGGCGAAGCTTAAATGAAGCATCCGGCATACTTGTCCTCGACGGAACAAACCAGGGCGTAGCAATTGGAACATCTTCAGTTCCAGCTAATTACAAGCTTGCAGTAGACGGTCGCATTATCTGTGAAGAGTTGCGCGTGCGTGTATCGAGCCTGTGGCCTGACTATGTTTTCTCTGACACCTATAAGCTCCGCAGTCTGGAAGAAGTAGAAGCTCATATTGAGGAAAACAGCCACTTACCGGGTATTCCAGCTGCTGCCGAAATAGAGGCCGAAGGCATTCCTGTAGGCGAAATGCAGAAAATGATGATGGAAAAAATTGAGGAACTGACCCTGTATGTTATTGATCAAAATAAGCAACTCAAAGCTCAGCAAGCTCAAATAGAAGCGCTGGAAGCAGAATTGAAGGATCGTTGATCTGGGGCATATTTAGAAGGATTCCACTCACAAAATTTACAAGCCTTTGTAGAGATGCATTTTAATGCGTCTCAGGTCCAGAGGATAACCAGATTAGGAGTCGCGTTAAAACGCGCTTCTACAAAAAACAAGATCATGAAAGCGATACTCATATCCATCCTGATGCTGACGCTTGGCTTACCGTCAGCATTTAGTCAAACAGGTGCTGCAGGCATACAAGGCCGTTTTTGGCTCGATGCCAGCACACTAGGCGCCAGAGTCAGCGCGCAAGCCTTCTTTCGCTCCAATGCTAACGCACTAGGACTGGGCGCGAACGATAGTCTTGGAGAATTTCGAGTAAAAACAGACAGCCTTGGCTTTACACATTGCCGATTTCAGCAGTATTATCAAGGCGTAAAAATAGACGGAGCAGACTGCGTTTTACACGAACGAAATGGCTTGGTAGAAAAAGCAAACGGTCGTTTGGTAACCGGTATCAATAATAACATGCGTGTATTCATTACTCCGCAACAGGCTATCGATAGTGCCATTGCCCGGATGGGTGCCCAGCAATATATGTGGCAGGATTCGCTGGAGGAAGCTGAGATCAAAATTGAGGCGAACGATACGGCGGCGACGTATTATCCTATCCCGGAACTTGTATTGATCAAAGCCTTCACTTCCAATAGCTGGGCTGCTGACTCATTTCGATTAACCTATCGTATACCTATTCACTCGCGTATTCCTTATGATGCAGTTGCATGGTTTGTCGATGCCCAAACGGGCCGTGTATTTCGCAGGCGTTCGCTTCTACCTAGTTGCGGTACGAATAACAGGCCATGTACTGCCGCTACTCATACTCATCAGGCGTCTTGTAATCATCAAGCAGTAGGGTTTGGTACAAAACGCTTTGGCGGCAACCATGCTAAAGCAACTCAGGGTTGCCACCAGGGAACCGGAGCGACGACCTTCAATGGTACCAGGACGATCTTTACTACCTATACGAACGGCAGTTACCGCCTATTCGATGACTGCTCTCCGGCCTATATCTGGACGCGTTATTATGCCGACCCACTCAATAATGCAAATGTCACTGAGTACACTGATGGTAATAATGTCTGGACATCCAATAATGATCAAATGGGAGTAACAGCCCATTGGGGCATTAAGACGTCACAAGATTACTTTAAAGCCATCCATAATCGCAATGGTTGGAATGGTAACTGGCAGGATATCAAAGTCTATTGTCAGAAGAATTTTGGAGATGCTCAAAACCCTACGTATAGCAATGCTAGCTGGAATCAAGGTGTAAATGGCTTTCTGCTTAATGGTAAAATATCGTTTGGAACAGGTTATATTGGAGGTATACAGTCCGACGATTATACCTCACTAGATGTATGCGGCCATGAGTTTGCCCATGGAGTTACTCGATCTGAGTCAAACCTCGTGTACGAAAGGGAATCCGGCGCACTGAATGAAGGACTATCGGATATTTTTGGTGAAATAATTGACCATTGGGTCACGGGTGCTGCTCCGGATTGGCGTCATAATGAACGAACCAACCTGGGGGGAAATACATTCTGGGGACGTGATCTGATGTATCCCGCACGAGCAGGACAACCTGAAACCTATGGCGATACGCTTTGGCGAAACCCAAACTGTGCAAATCCCAACAAAGAGGACAACGACTATTGTGGTGTTCACATAAACAGTGGTGTGCTAAATAAGGCCTTTGCGCTTATGGTAAGCGGAGGCATAGGCGTCAATTTCCATGGTGATCCTTATGATGTCCCTGCTTTAGGATTCATCAAGGGAAGAAAAATTGTGTACCGTGCTGCTACCATGTATTTGTCCAGTCAGGACGAATACGCCGATGCCCGCGAGGCTTTTATTCAGTCCGCTGAAGACCTATACGGCGTTTGTTCCAGTGAGGCAATTGCCGTGGCCAAGGCGTTCTATGCCGTCGGCGTGGAAAGTAACTCTGGCAAATACAATCGAAAAGTATGTGGAGCTGTCATTCCTATCCTTGGTTTAAATCAAATAGAGGCCACACGATCTATCACTTCCGGGGGGCCAGGTTGTGCAACCTCATTCTTGCCGAATGGCATCTACTACCAATACAAAGCAGGACTTGAAGTAGTATATAAGGATGGCTTTGTTGCACCAGTTGGTTCCAATATGAAAGCAGTTACGGAAGGTTGTTCCTTTACTAAGAATTAGGAGATAATCATTTACCAAAAAAACGCCACTCCTTTACGGAAGTGGCGTTTTTGGTATCTCACATAATTTGTTCTAGCTCCTCTATTCTGTCTCGTCATACACAGTCACGTCAGGATGCTTTGAAGTGTCAAACTCGAAGGCCGTTGGGGGTATGCCTTGGTCGGTTTTGACATTTGTAAAGCTGTATACCGTACGTGTTTGATTGCGATTGACGGTCTCTACTTTAACTGGCAAATGTGTTTTAACATCTACCCATAATCGTGCCTGATTAAATTCGACATCAGAGTCAGAATTCGCCAGGTATATATTGTGACAGGTTTTTCCGTTCATGGTCACACGTCCGTCGTGGCGAGCCTTTGCATTGGCCTTATACAACTGGAGCATGCTCTCGATATCAAAGCCCTCTTCAGGGTCATTTGAATAGACTGTTACTTCTTCATCCGATGGAAAAAATGCCCAGATTTTTTCACCATTGCAATAAAATTCCTGATCGGGTAGCATAACAGCGTATTTACTCTTGCTGTATTTCAGGGTACCATCCTTGGTGATCTTTGCATTTGGGTCAGAAGGATTGGAAAGTGTGAAGGAAAATTTCGCAGAAAAATCTTCAAGTTTCTCAAAAACAGATTGCGCTTTTTTCAAAATAGCCACCGGATCTTCGGCGGTGGTATGCGTCGGGCTGGTCCATGCTACAAAGAGCAAAGCGACGATGGATATCAGGGAAACGATTCTCATACTTTTTTTTTGTTTTAGACAGAAAAGCTAACGGAAAGACACAGCCAACATTTTAAAAGATGCAAAAATAGCTGAATCTTCTTTTACAGAAAACTCAGCTATTCGTATTTATCTAGCACTTGAACGTAGGCTTCAAAAGACTAACCGTTTTCATGTTATCCTCAACGCAAGGTACTCAGGTATTGTTCCAAGGATTGTTCATCCATAAATAATACGTCGCGAGCTTTTGATCCAGAGTGTGGTCCTACTATACCAGCGCGTTCCATCTGATCGATAATGCGACCCGCTCTATTGTAGCCAAGTTTGAGTTTTCGTTGGAGCAAAGAGGCAGAACCCATCTGATATTTCACCACGGTTCGCGCCGCTTCATCAAACATGCTGTCCATCTCCAACGGCTCATCATTCATTTTATCATTGCCGTCATCATCACTCGGCAATTCAGGCAAATAATATGGCTCAGGGAATCCTCGCTGAGAAGAAATGAAGTCCACAAGGTTCTCAACTTCCGGCGTGTCGATAAACGCATTTTGAATACGAATCACATCCGAACCAGTAGAGAAAAGCATATCACCTCGTCCGATCAACTGGTCAGCACCATTGGCATCGAGGATCGTGCGAGAGTCCACTTTCGAAATAACGCGATAAGACATACGCGCCGGGAAGTTCGCTTTGATAATACCCGTAATCACGTTCACAGACGGACGCTGCGTCGCCACTACAAGGTGAATTCCTACCGCACGCGCCAACTGCGCGAGTCGCGCGATCGGCATCTCAACCTCTTTTCCACCCACCATCATCATATCCGCGAGTTCGTCAATCACGAGCACGATATACGGCATATAGAAGTGGCCTTTACGCGGGCTAAGCTTACGCGCCAGGAACTTGGTATTGTATTCCTTCAGGTTACGAACCTTGGCCGCTTTGAGCAGAT